>JBMYLU010000045.1:0-256 GCA_049596595.1 Flavobacteriaceae bacterium
TCTGAATGAATGTAATTCAGGTACACAAACGATTCAAGTTGCTTGGAATGGTGGCGTTACACCGTATAAAAGTGGTGATACCGAATCTGACTTATTTCAGTACTATGTTGGCTATTCTTACTGTTCTGGAGTTCTAATACCACACGAGCCTATTTCGATAGCAGATATAGATGACAACGACAACTTTCACCAACTTTGTTTTTCTACAAGTGATGAAATTGTTAAAATTTCAATGATGGCTAACACGGTTGAAGAC
>JBMYLU010000045.1:266-514 GCA_049596595.1 Flavobacteriaceae bacterium
AACCACGACCCAAATTTATACAGCGAAATTGATGTTAGTTACTGCACTCCTTAGACAATTATTGAAAATTTAGATTTTGAAAGTTGCAACCACATTTTTACTCCAGAGATTAAGTCTATTATGTTGGCAACCAATATTTTAAAAAGAGTTGAAAATAAAAAAGAAGTCGAAAATGACCTCTTGTCTATGATGGCTCCCCCTATTATTCAAAGTTGCAGCACAACTAAATCTTTTAATGAATTAGGTTT
>JBMYLU010000045.1:524-6312 GCA_049596595.1 Flavobacteriaceae bacterium
ACAAATTCGTCGAGCTAATGAGTTCTTTTTCAGTAGGGTTAAAAACAATGGGCAACAAAAAAGCCGACATTTCTGCCGGCTTGTCTAAGATGGCTCCCCCTCTTGGGCTCGAACCAAGGACCCTCTGATTAACAGTCAGATGCTCTAACCAACTGAGCTAAGGAGGAAAATGTGCGCAAATATAAATTTTATTTACTTGCTATCAAACGACTCTCAAAAGAAAATCACCCCGTTAAAAAACGGTATAAATCATTCCCGTTGGCATATACAAAAAGTGCCAATAACAAGAACAGCCCTATCATTTGAGCGTACTCTAATACTTTTTGATGTGGCTTGCGCCCCGTTAACATTTCATAGGTCAAAAACACCACGTGTCCGCCGTCCAATGCGGGAATAGGCAACACATTCATAAACGCCAAAATAATGGAAATTAATGCCGTACGCTCCCAAAATACACGCCAATCCCATTTGGAAGGAAACAAACTGGCAATAGTCCCAAAACCCCCCAATTGGCTTGCGCCCTTTTTGGTGAATATAAATTTAAACTGTGCCACATAATCGTATAGTGTCCAATATCCATACGCAAAACCTTGTTTGATACTTTCAGCAGCTCCATAAGAAACTTCTGAGGTCTGTGGGCGGGTGTCTTGAACGTAAAATCCAAGTGGGGTGTCTTTTGTACCCTCTACATAGAGAATTTGTTCCTGACCCGCTCGCTCAATTCGCAGTGAAACCCGTTCCGTTTCACGGTTTTCGATGACTTGACGAATTTCCATCCAAGAGGATAGAGCCTTTCCATCCACCCCTACAATACGATCGTTAAGTGACATTCCTGCAAGGGCTGCCGGCGAATCCGCAACAACCTCTTCTACAATAGCAGGCATGCTTGGAATCAGCGGAAACATTTCGCCCGAAGCAAACAACTGCTTTCCAAAACCTTCTGGGACACGAATAGTAGCTTTTTCACCGTTGGTGCGCACTACTTCAACAGAAGTCGCGCCTCGCAAAAACAGCCATTTGTTTACGTCCATAGCATCTTCTAAAACAATCCCGTCCACGTTTAGCACTTTATCGCCATCGGCAAAACCAATGGCCTGAGCTTGTGGGGTAGGCGAAAGTCCATATGTCAAAGCATCGTTGGTAATCACCGTTCTGCCCCAAACAAACATCACCATCATGTAAATCAAAAACCCGAGGATTAAATTTACGGTTACCCCGCCTAGCATAATAATCAATCGTTGCCACGTAGGCTTGGCTCTAAACTCCCACGGTTGTGCCGGAAGTGCCATTTGTTCGGTGTCCATACTTTCGTCAATCATCCCCGAAATTTTGACATAACCCCCTAGCGGAAGCCATCCGATACCATATACCGTTTCGCCAATTTTCTTTTTGAACAGTGAAAACTTAACATCAAAAAAGAGGTAAAATTTCTCAACGCGGGTTTTAAAAAGTTTAGCGGGAATGAAATGCCCCAGCTCATGAAGAACAATAAGCAATGATAAACTCAGAATAAGCTGTCCGCCCTTAATAAGAAAAAGCTCCATGGGAAAAATGTACGAGATTTGAACGAGCTTTAAAACGCCCTAGGTTGTATCTTTGCCATATGGAATTAGGACGTTTTTTTGCGAAGTTTAAAAAACTGGCTTGGGTGTTGTTGGGCTTATCCATCCTTATTGTAGGGATGTTTTATACCGCACTAAAGCCTAAAAGCGTTTTGCCAATATATCAACCCGCTATGGTTACCCCCGAACTTGTAGACGAAAGTATCCAGTACGTAAAAAAATACCATACCATTGCCCCTTTTTCCATGACCAACCAAAACGGAGAAACCATTACCGAAAAAACGTATGAAAACACTATTTATGTGGCCGATTTCTTCTTTACAACCTGTCCGAGTATTTGTCCCATCATGACCAAAAACATGTATGCGCTACAAGAAAAATTAGTCGATTTTCCGCAAGTAAAGCTATTGTCGTTTAGCGTTACGCCCCAAATAGACTCCGTAGCTCAACTTAAGCGCTATGCGCTTAAAAACAAGGTGGACGACGCGCGTTGGAATCTAGTAACAGGAAGCAAAAAGGAAATTTATGAATTGGCACGCAAATCGTACTTGGTGGTAAAAGACGATGGCGACGGTGGTCCTTACGACATGATTCACACCGAAAATTTTGTGCTAGTAGACACTCAAAAACGAATTCGCGGCTATTACGATGGCACGCAAGCCTCCGCCATGGAAGATATTCTTGAGGATATTAAGGTGTTGGCTGGGGAAAAGTAACATTTGTCATATATAAGTAACGGACTTTGATGTACATTTGCTCTTTAAAATTAGTCTAAATAAATGAGTTTGACCCTTGCAGATTTAGCCGTTGGCGATGTTGCCGTAATCGAATCTTTCGAGGTGGAGCAACTCCCCATGAAGCTTATCGAAATGGGCTGCTTGCCTGGAAATAAAGTCGGGCTACTGCAACTGGCACCCCAACGCGACCCGCTTTATCTCAATATTTCGGGAGCACATTTAGCTATTCGCCGCGAAACCGCGGCTTGTATTAATGTCCGCAAACTGAATGAGTAAAAACATCAACGTTGCGCTAATTGGAAATCCCAATACCGGAAAGTCTTCGGTGTTTAACCACCTCACAGGACTCAATCAAAAAACAGGAAACTACCCAGGCATTACCGTAGAAAAAAGACAAGGTGTTTGTCGATTACCAAGAGGCGTAAAAGCACGTATTTTAGACCTGCCGGGCACCTACAGCCTAAACGCCTCATCGCTAGACGAAAACCTGGTTGTTGAGTTGCTTCTTAATAAAAATGATAAAGACTTCCCCGACGTGGCTGTGGTGGTATCAGACGTAGAAAATCTAAAACGAAACCTGTTGCTTTTTAC
The DNA here is from genome assembly GCA_049596595.1 of Flavobacteriaceae bacterium. Taxonomy (GTDB): domain Bacteria; phylum Bacteroidota; class Bacteroidia; order Flavobacteriales; family Flavobacteriaceae; genus UBA7446. The sequence continues at coordinate 3,415 of JBMYLU010000045.1, forward strand.
CCAAATCAAAGACCTCAACATTCCTACTATTTTGGTCATCAATATGTCGGATCGTATGCGACGTAAAGGCATCAGCATTGACACAAACAGAATGGAGCAATTGCTACACACAAAAGTAGTGTTGGTGAGTGCACGAAAAAACGAGGGAATTGATGTACTCAAAGAATATATTGCTACTTATAAAAGTATTTCAACATCGCCTTGCTTATCTATTGATCAAATCGACACAGACTATTTTGGATCACTACGTAACATATTCCCCAAGCAATCGCTTTACAAGCTTTGGTTGGTTATTACGCAAGATGTAAACTTTGCCAAGGTAGAGCGAAAAAAATTAGAAGCAGAGGATGCAAGTCATATTCGAAGTGCCGCATTCCTGAAACGCCTGCAACAAAAAGAAACCATAAAACGCTATCAGTTTATCAATGGTGTACTAAAAGAGTGCTACGTAAAAGACTTCCAAAAGGCTACCGATTTGCGTGGCATACTAGACCGTGTGCTCACGCACAAGGTTTGGGGCTTTGTAATTTTCTTTGTGATTTTACTCACCATTTTCCAAGCGCTTTACGACTGGAGTAGCGTCCCAATGGACTTTATTGACGCCACATTTGCGCACTTTAGCGATTGGGCAAAAACAGCACTTCCTTCGTGGCTGGCACCCAACCTTATCGCCGAGGGCATTATCCCTGGACTTGGGGGGATTGTCATTTTTGTGCCCCAAATTGCCATGCTGTTTTTGTTTGTTTCCATTTTGGAGGAAACGGGCTATATGAGCAGGGTGGTCTTTATCATGGACAGGGTCATGCGGCGTTTTGGGCTTAGTGGAAAAAGTGTCGTACCACTCATCTCAGGAACTGCGTGTGCCATACCCGCCATTATGGCAACTCGTAATATTGAAAATTGGAAAGAACGACTGGTCACTATTTTGGTAACCCCTTTTACGACCTGTTCGGCACGCCTTCCTGTCTATCTTATTTTAATTAGTTTGATTATCCCCGATGAGCGAATTTTAGGCGCAAACCTTCAAGGGTTAGTGCTTATGATTTTTTACCTCCTAGGCTTTGCCATGGCACTTTTGGCAGCTTTTGTGTTGCATAAAACGATGCCCCAAAACCAAAAAAGTTACTTTGTGGTAGAGATGCCAAACTACCGCATTCCGTTGCTTAAAAATGTGGTGCTCACCATCATTGAAAAAACAAAATCGTTTGTGCTTGAAGCAGGAAAAGTTATTATGGCGATTTCCATCTTACTTTGGGTATTGGCGTCTAATGGACCTAGTGATACCTTTAAAAATGCATCAGAAGAAATAGCCAAAACCGTTTCGATTCACGATGCGCACTATGAGCAACACCTCAACGCTTACAAACTGGAACACTCCTATTTGGGGATTATTGGCAAGAGCATTGAGCCGCTCATTCGCCCGTTGGGCTATGACTGGAAAATTGGCATTGCTATTGTGAGTTCGTTTGCCGCGCGTGAGGTTTTTGTCGGCACATTAGCAACCATTTATAATGTGGGTGAAGCGGAAGAAGAAACCATCAAAAAGCGTATGGCAGCAGAAACCTATTCAGACGGACGTCCCGTGTTTACCTTAGCGTCGGGCTTGTCGCTAATGGTGTTTTATGCTTTTGCCATGCAATGCATGAGTACCTTAGCCATAGTTCGAAAAGAAACCAACAGTTGGCGTTGGCCTATGATTCAATTGGTTGTAATGACCGCAGTAGCCTATTTAGGCGCATTAGCAACATTTCAATATTTTAGCATTTGATATGGAAACGGTAATTATCAGCATAGCGGTGGCGTGGGCGGTTTATTTTTTGATTCAGAAATATAGACCCCGTAAAAAAACAACGTCGGGTTGTGCCTCTAAGTGCTGCGACTAAGATAAAAAGTGGCAAACCAAAATTCAGTCTGCCACCTATTTTTCAACTAATGATGACCTATGGCATATTGCAGTCCAAACATGCCGCACCATTTATTTTTCATCTGAATACCCTCAACTTTTTGGCTTACAGCCCAGGTTATCTCAACAGCAAAACGGAGGTTTGTAAACGCTCCTTCAGATATTAAATAGTTACTTCCAAGTCCCATATCTAATTGCGTTCTTCCCGAGTTTTTGGTGTCAAACATGGGCATCATCATCGGATTAAGCTCCGCGTCTTGGCCCGATATACTCCCAAAAGATGTAAACCGCATACTCCCTGAAAAACTAAGGCTTTTGCTCGCTTGCGTTGCATACCAGCCTACACTATGGAACTTATTTCCTAGGGTATACCCCTCAGCGTTTTCGCCCAATCGGGTTTTTATCCCGGATTGAAGTCCCCAAGAAGTAGTGTCGGTTTGACCCAAATAGGTTAGTGCCACATACGGATCCCAAGTTCCGCTTCCCAATTGCATGGGATAAGCAAGTCTAAGATCTGAATTCATGGGTGTGCTTCCGCGTTGATTCAAACTTCCTGTGGGAAGAGAAACGCCCACTTGGGCGTGCATTTTTTGACGCTTTGCTATCATCAAATGAATCAACCCCGAAATTGAAACATCGCCGAAACCGCTAGATTGCGTTTCAAAAGGCATATTCATTTTAGACCTCAATTGCATATTGGAGTCATTGTAGTTCGCCATTACCATCAGCGTGAGTTTGTCTGAAGGGGCATACATAGCGCCCAACATGTGCATATTCATGGTCATGTCTTTAGGCGCTGCCATATAGGTCTTAAAAACTTCCGAATCTTGAATTTTACTGGAAGCTGAAAGAAGCCCTTGCATTTGCATGGTCATAAATCGATAGGAGAACATAAGTTCTCCTTTGGCGTGCATATGATCGCCCATAACATGTATAGGAGCATGCCCGTCGGGGCGTGAAGCCGTCCAAGTTTCTTGTTGCGCCCAAACAGTAGC
>JBMYLU010000045.1:6322-6540 GCA_049596595.1 Flavobacteriaceae bacterium
TAATTTTTTCATTGTATTTGTGTTATATAGGTTTTAGTAATTCTGTGTTTTGCCACAAAAAATGTGGCGCTGGAGTTAAATCACAAATTGGGGTGGCGGAAACGGGGGTTTTTTAAGGTTGCTTTTATACTTCAGTAAAGGAGTATAAAAAGCATTTTGGGTTAGAAAACGCAATTCTTTATGCGAATGGGCAAATTGTTTTTCCAAAAAAAGATTGG
>JBMYLU010000046.1:0-6516 GCA_049596595.1 Flavobacteriaceae bacterium
TTGATGCAGCTCGCTGGCGATGCCACCTTGATGTATTATCTTATGGATGAGGCGCAAGAAGGCAAAAACGCCTTTTTGGAAAAACGCGCACCCAACTTTAAGCAATATCCTAAATTTCCATAGTGAACAAACCCTCGTTGTTTCGCATTTGGGTTTCGGCGACGCGGTTGCGTACGCTACCGCTTTCGGTGGCTGGGATTGTAGCCGGAAACGCCCTTGCGGTGCAACACCATAACTTTTCGTGGGGACTTTTTGGAAGCACCCTACTCACGGCTATTGCCTTTCAAATCCTTTCCAATTTTGCCAACGATTATGGCGATGGCATCAAAGGAACGGATAACGAAAATCGGGTTGGACCCAAACGGGTGTTGCAACAACAACTACTTTCGAAAAATGCACTTTTTCGAGGGATAATACTCACGGCAATTATGAGTTTGGGACTGGCAATTTTAACTATTTCCCTTGCCTTTGGCGTAGGCGAATTGGCAAAGCATTTTTTCACCGGCTTCAATAGCTTCTTCAATGGTACCCTTAAGGTTAAAAGCAGCTTCAGGAAGGTGGTCTAATTCACCGTCCATAATCATATTAAAGCCTTTAATGGTGTCTTTAATGTCTACCAATACTCCAGGGATACCTGTAAACTGCTCTGCCACGTGGAAGGGCTGCGACAAGAATCGTTGTACACGACGCGCACGCGCCACAGCAAGTTTGTCTTCTTCCGAAAGTTCTTCCATCCCCAAAATGGCAATGATATCTTGCAATTCTTTGTAGCGTTGCAACAACTCTTTTACACGTTGTGCACAGTTATAGTGCTCATCACCCAAAATTTCAGGGGTAAGAATACGTGAAGTAGAATCTAGTGGGTCTACCGCAGGGTAAATACCAAGCTCAGCAATTTTTCTTTCTAAAACAGAAGTTGCATCTAAATGTGCAAATGCAGTTGCAGGCGCTGGATCTGTTAAATCATCTGCAGGTACATAAACCGCCTGTACAGAAGTAATAGATCCTTTTTTAGTAGAGGTAATTCTTTCTTGCATGGCACCCATTTCTGTGGCTAGTGTAGGCTGATATCCTACCGCCGAAGGCATACGCCCAAGAAGTGCTGACACCTCAGAACCTGCTTGTGTAAATCGGAAAATATTGTCTACAAAGAAAAGAACGTCTTTTCCTTGGTCCGAGCCGGCACCATCACGGAAATATTCTGCTACGGTAAGACCAGAAAGGGCTACACGCGCACGTGCTCCCGGTGGCTCGTTCATCTGTCCAAACACAAATGTTGCTTTAGATTCTTTCATGGCGTCCTTGTCCACTTTAGACAAATCCCATCCGCCATTTTCCATAGACTCCATAAACTCATCTCCGTATTTGATAATACCAGACTCAAGCATCTCACGCAACAAATCGTTTCCTTCACGCGTACGCTCACCCACTCCAGCAAATACAGAAAGTCCACCGTGTCCTTTTGCAATGTTGTTGATCAATTCTTGGATAAGTACTGTTTTTCCAACACCAGCACCTCCAAAAAGTCCAATTTTACCCCCTTTGGCATAGGGCTCAATAAGGTCAATAACTTTGATACCTGTATAAAGCACTTCGGTGGAAGTAGATAGTTCTTCGAACGCAGGTGCTTGGCGGTGAATAGGAAGTCCGTTGTCGCCTGATTTTGGTAAATCACCAATACCGTCAATGGCATCTCCAATTACGTTAAAAAGTCGTCCATATACGTCTTCGCCTATGGGCATTTGGATAGGGTTTCCGGTAGCGAGTACATCTGCGCCACGCTCCAGCCCATCAGTAGAATCCATCGAAATGGCGCGAACTTGGTCTTCACCAATGTGTGATTGCACCTCAAGAACGAGGGTAGAACCATCCGTTTTTTTGATTTCAAGAGAGTCATAAATATTTGGAAGGGTGGTGGTAGCGGTGTCAAAAGACACATCTACTACAGGACCAATGACTTGGGAAACTTTACCTGTGCTCTGTGACATAGTCGAAGAATTGTTTTTTCAGTGCGGCGCTAGGCCTATAATTTTCGTGTGCAAATATAGGCGAAATAAAACGAGAATTCATGGCTTTAGCGCAAAAAAAAAGCACCCGATATGGGTGCTTTTGGATTAGTTTTTTGGTTGATTATAAGTCAAACAAAATTGACGTATAATAAATGCTTCCTATGCGTCCGCTACCTGCAAGGCTTACATATTCGTTTCCACCAATATTATTACCTCCTACACGTAATTTAGCATTAAACTTAGCAAGGTCTAAGGTAATTTGCGCATCGATAACCGTATTTGCATCAATCATTTCATCAACGAAAGTAGACTCAAACATATATTCCGAGTTGTAACGTGCATTTACATTAAAAGATAATGCGTCATACTTACCATTAAGACCAGCTTTTATTCTGTGCTTAGGTGTATTCCAAGAAGTTTCAAATGTTGGATCGTTACCAACGGTATAATCCAACTCATTGTATTCGTAAACTAAATTTACAAGAAGGTTTTGATTAAGTGCTTGTGATGCACTGATGTTTACCCCAAAAGACTTAAAGTCCTCATCTTGATTCGAATCTACGCTATATATAGCATAATTTTTCTCCGCAATAGGATCAGTAACCCCAGCGCTTAAAACAGGAACAAGAACATTAGTAGAACCAATGTAATCGTCATAATCGCTGTAGTAAGCACTTAAATCAAATGTAAACCCGTTGGAGTTATAACGGTATCCTAAATCCAAAGAACGAACAAACTCAGCATGAACATTTTCTAAATTAGCAGCAGCGCCGTTAAGTAACCTTGCTTGAGAAAAAATATAATCTCCCGTAATTCTTGCCGATGTTCCGTTCTCTAACGTTACCATTTGATTGTAACGCTCGATGCTATCAGGTGAAGAACCTAACAATATGGCTTGCCCTGCGTCAAGTGCAATATATTGATCTTGGTTGGTAGGGTTACGGAAACCTTGCTGATAGGATACACGAACATTTTGCTCATCCGAAATGTTGAACAACAACCCTAGACGTGGTGTTACGTAACCATCAAAGAACTCAGCCTTGTCGTAGCGTAGAGATGCTGTTAAACTGACAAAGTCGTCAAATAAATCTTTTTTGGCTTGAACAAAAGCACCGTATTGGTAATACGTAATTGGTCCGTTGTAGTCGGTGTAAAGTGTTCCGCCGGTATTAAGCTCAGAACTGCGGTAAGAAGCTCCTGCTATGATATTGGCAAATTCCAGTGAATCTTCAAAATCATAAATCAAATCTGCATCAATCACTTGCGTATCATCAACAATAACAGCTCCTGAGCCTATACTGAATGGATTTGATGTTTGTGTGGCAAGTGCAGCATTAAAGGCAGCAGAACCAGGAACTAACATATTGGCATTAGCAGCTGCACGAGCTGCATTGTGTGCTGGTATCGTAGAACCCGCTCCACCAAATAAGTCGTTAATGTCCTGTCCTCCAGTCATTATATGTCCAGCAATATCTCCTAGAAGTTGAGTTGTAGCAAGTGGATTGGTTTGAGGGTTATACCCTTTTGCCGCTGCTAAAGCACCCAAATAGTTTAACAAATAAGTGCTCCCCCATCCGTTAAGTATTCCTCCAGGTTGTGCGTTTGCTACCCCAATGGCTGCAGCTTCCATTTGATAGGTATTTCCACTGTTTTCTTTTGTTAGATAGGCTCTTGCGAGTAGTCCGCCTGAACGAACTTCAAATTTATGCTGTTGAAGCTTAAAATTATCAATATAGTATCTCCCTGTAGCTTGAAGCGGAGAACTTCCTGTCCCAATAAGTGAACTTAAAATAAATTCTGTTTTGTCATTTGGTCGAAAATGAATTGCAAAATTACCTTTTGTATTCGTAGCTTCTGAAGAGGATAAATCAACTTCGTTATATCCAGTAGTGGATACCGTGTCAAAATAATCTGGTGCAGCCTGAGAAAGTGGTGATAATTGCCCACCCAGAGCAGGGTTTATAGAATTAACATAATCAATCAAAGCTCCCCATTGTGTAGTTGAACCAACAGATACCTCACCGTATTGGTTAATAGCGTTATAGTCAGGGTTTGAAGTGCTATAACCATCTACAGGCTTTCCATCAACATTGTGTCTATAGTCTGTTGCCAACCACTCAGTACCTTCTTTATGTGAAAGGGTTGCCTTAATTGCCCACTTATCGTTTAATTTGGTAGCCAATCGGATACCGAAGTCAACAAATTCATTTTGACCTGCAGCGTCTTGTTGGGTAACGCCTGTTTTGTAATACGCACTTACGCCTTCATAATCAAAAGGATTTTTACTGTTTAAAAACATTATACCCTTGTAAGCGTCGGCACCGTACAAAGCAGACGCGGCACCCGGAAGCACCTCTATGCTTTGAACATCAAGCTCATTTAGTCCTACTAGGTTACCTACAGCAAACCCAAATACAGGCGCTTGGTTATTCATTCCGTCAACTAGGGTTACAAAACCTTCGTTATACACTGTGGCGAAACCACGGGTAGTTACTTGGTTAAAAACCAATCCTCCCTGATTCAACTGAATTCCTCTAAGGTTTTCAAGTCCATTAAAGTAATCCGCTGCGGGCGTACGTTCAATTTGCTGTAAGCTAAATTTCTCAACCGTTACTGGCGACTCAAAAATACGTTCTGCCATACGCGATGCAGAAACAACAATTTCATCTAATTGTGTAGCAGACTCTCCCAAAACAATGGAAAGGGATTGTATAGCTGAAGTAACTTTAACGCTTTTCGTTTCTAGACCAACACTAGACACCGTTAGTGTAAACGGAGGTGTTTTTGAGGTACTTAAACTAAAATTACCGTCAAAATCGGATACAGTACCCGTAGTGTTATCAAGAACAATGTTGGCTCCAGGAATTGGCTGACCATTAGAATCCGTAACTGTTCCTGAAACTTGTGTTTGTGCTATAACTGCCGTTGAAACAAAAAGCAGCATAGCTTGAAAAAATAATTTCATAGTGGTTATCGTTTAGATTGTTATGATTGTAAAGATATTGTTTTTTTCAATTAATGCCAATAAGCAAAATATGAAGGCTTTTTTATTTATAAAATATAAAAAATCAAGCCTATTCTTGTGAATTTAATATCGTAATCACCATTAGATGCGGCTGAAGTTGCCAAGGGTTGTAAGTCATGTAAAATGCTGATATTCCATGTGTTGAAGCCAAAATGAACATTCCAACTTAGTAAAACATCATTTGATGGAAGTGGCGTTGTGTGCTCAATTCCATTTGAGTTGTAAAGTGACCTAAACTTTATTGGGACATGAAACCCAATACCTGTGTGTATACGCCAAAAAGCGTGTTTTGTCGCTGTTGCGTTGCGCCACCTGAGTTCAAATGGAATCATTAACGAATGTATTTCCAGTTGATTTTGCTGATATTCACCTTGAATTATACTCGAGCTAATGCCACTATCCGTTACTTGAAAACGCGAATTGTTAAACACCGTAGTGTGATTCCAACCCAACCCCAGTCCCAAAGCCAAAGTACGTGAATTGTTAATCGGCATATCTCGGACAAAACCCATTGAAATCGCATACGAAAGCTTATTCTGAATGAGTTCGTTGGGTGGCTGTGAAAAAAACGGGTAAGAAACACTAAGATAAAGCTGGTCTTCTCTGAAAGAAGTATCTGCATCTTGCGCATTCACAGAAAGCAGCACCCCGCTAACCAATAAAATGAGAAGATTTCTCATACCCTAAATATAAATGAAAAAAAACACCTACAACCCGTGTTGGCTGTAAGTGTTCTTAACTTTTTTAGACAAACAGAATTACTTCAGATTTTGCGTGTAATCACCATTGCGAGTAGTGTAATTGATTTTTAACGCATTTACCTTCCTTAACTCTTGTTTAATGTCACTAATCAAGCCCATGTTGGTTTCACCGTCTACTTTAAGTGCGGTTGTAAGTACATTTTGTAACTCCTGACGCTTTGAAGCGCGTTCGGCAAGTACAAAAGCGCCTACGTCTTGTACCGTAGCAAATTTGTCATTTAATTGAATTTTGGGTTGTGTACCAAACTTGTCTTGGTAGCGGTCACTAGGTTTGCCAGCATAGATATACATCACACGGTCTTTTTTGTCAAGCTTTTGCACTTGGTCTGCTGCAGGAAGCGTATTGGCAACCATAAGTGTGCTGTCGCGCATTACTGTTGCAACCATAAAAAAGAACAATAACATAAATACAATATCGGGCAATGATGCCGTAGAAATCGCTGGTAAATCTCCGCTTTTTTTCTTTTTAAACTTAGACATGCTAATTTGTTTTTGAGGGTTCGGCTTCGGATAATTTCTGAGGAAAAAGAGTTTTCACCTCATCAAGTTTAGGCTTCAATGCCTCTTTCTCAGAAACAGACGTTCTAGGGTCTGAATATCTACGGTCGGCTTCCACATACGTCAGTCCAACGTTAGGGTTTAGGCGTGCAAATTCACGGTTTCGCAACTCATTGTAAGCTGCCACTAACTCGTTTTGGACAGCAATGTAAACCTTATAATC
>JBMYLU010000047.1:0-1701 GCA_049596595.1 Flavobacteriaceae bacterium
TCAATTCTAGACAGCAGAGTTTTGGGTACTCGAATCCTTGTTAATGTACTCAAAGCAAACAAAAATCACAATGTTTCTCATTTTATTTCTGCTTCTGCAATAGGTATTTATCCATCATCCGACACGAAAGTATACAGCGAAAGTGAAACAGCGTTAGCCACAAGTTTTCCGGGTCAAGTGGTACAGGCTTGGGAAGCCGAAGTGGACAATGGCGTTTCCGTTGTAAAAAACGTGAGTAAAATCAGAATAGGACTGGTGCTTGCCAAAGGAGGCGGTGCGCTAATACCTCTGGCTTTGCCAACATCCTTTGGCTTGGGTGCTTGGTTTGGCAGTGGCACCCAATGGCAATCGTGGATACACATTCACGATTTGGTGCGTTTGTTTGCCTTTGCCCTTTACAACCCTGGGTGTTACAATGGCGTATCACCACAGCCCGTAACCCAAAAAGAGCTGGTAAAAGCCATTGCCAAAACCTACCGTGTGCCACAGTGGTTGCCCGGTGTTCCTAAGTTTTTTATCAAATGCGTTATGGGAGATATGGCATCAGTGTTGTTTGATAGTATTCATGCCTCTAGTGCTGCTGCACAAAATCAAGGGTTTGAATTTGAATTCCCTACAATTGATACTGCATTGCACGATTTACTTCCTTTACGAAACAAAAAATAGTGTCATTTTGACATAGAAACTTTTTTGGCAGTACTTTTGCCCTTAATTCAAAAAAACGTACATGTCAGCCAAAAAGAAAGAAAATATTGTGGAGGAAGAAGTGGTACAAGAGGAACAAGCAACACAAGAAGCGGTTGAAAAAGATCCTTTAGCAGAAGCACAAACGGCTTTGGAAGAAGAGAAAAACAAGTTTTTACGCCTGTTTGCCGAATTCGAGAACTACAAAAAGCGGACAGCAAAAGAGCGCATAGAATTATTTAAGACCGCTTCGCAAGAAGTGATGGTGGCACTCTTGCCAATATTAGACGATTTTGAACGCGCCTTAGCGGAGTTGGATGAAAACGACGAAAAATTAGCGGGCATTAAACTCATTTATAACAAATTTAGCGACACCTTAAAGCAACAAGGGTTGACCAAAATGGATATTGCTCCCAAGGCTGCTTTTGATGCTGAAATGCACGAAGCCATAACACAACTACCTGCCTCTGATGAACATCCTAAGGGTTCTATTATTGATGTGGTGGGTGCTGGATATAAACTTGGAGATTTAATCATACGTTACCCTAAAGTGGTGGTGGCACAGTAAGTGATGAAAGAAGATTATTACGACATATTGGGGGTGAGCAAATCGGCTTCTGCAGCTGAAATTAAGAAGGCGTACAGAAAAAAGGCGATTGCCTATCACCCCGATAAAAATCCAGGGGATAAAGAAGCGGAGCAAAAATTTAAGCAAGCTGCTGAGGCATATGAAGTTCTTGGCGATGAGCAAAAGCGCGCACAATACGACCGTTTTGGACATGCGGCTTTTGAAGGCAACCAAGGATTTGGCGGAGGCGGCATGAATATGGACGACATTTTTAGTCAGTTCGGCGATATTTTTGGCAGCGCTTTTGGCGGTGGCTTTGGTGGCTTTGGTGGTGGTCAACGTAGAGCAAAAGGGACAAATTTGCGCGTGCGCGTAACACTAACTCTCGAAGAAATAGTACTCGGAGTTGAGAAAAAAATCAAGGTAAAGCGAAAAAAACAAGCACCCGG
>JBMYLU010000047.1:1711-6480 GCA_049596595.1 Flavobacteriaceae bacterium
CGTGAGTTATGAAACTTGTAAAACTTGCCAGGGTTCGGGGCAAGTGATGCGTGTTACCAATACCATTTTGGGAAGAATGCAATCGGCAACGACCTGTGGTACATGTAACGGTGCAGGTCAGGTTTTGCGTCACCGCCCCTCTGGAGCAGATGCTTATGGCATGATTTCGCAGGAAGAAACGGTCTCGATAAAAATACCTGCCGGTGTTGAAGACGGTATGCAACTCAAGGTTTCAGGCAAAGGAAACGAAGCTCCCGGTCAAGGACTTTCAGGAGATTTGATTGTACAGATTAGTGTCAAAGAGCATCCGCAATTAAAGCGTGAAGGCAACAATCTTCATTTGGATATGTACATTTCTATTTCAGAAGCGGTTTTGGGTGCATACAAAGAAATAGACGCTGTAAATGGTTCAGTGCGCATAAAATTAGAACCAGGAATACAATCGGGAAAAATTTTACGACTCAAAGGAAAAGGGGTGCCAAGCCTTAACAGTTACGGTACAGGAGATTTGTTGGTGCATGTCAATGTTTGGACTCCTGAACAACTCACGAAAGAGCAACGCCAGTTTTTCGAGCAAAATGCTTCGCATGATAACTTTGAACCCAATCCAAAATCTGGAGATAAGTCATTTTTTGACAGGGTAAAAGACATGTTTTCATGATTTTATAGCTATTATTAGCATAAAGTTTATATATTTGGCTCAACGATAGATTTATCTATAGTTATTTTTCTTTTTCATAGCAATTTTTTCCCATCCTCTTTTGAGGGTGGGTTTTCTTTTTTAGCGTATATTTTTTCTATATTCGAATATGGAAAAAATCAAATCAATCTTTCAATTTAATATTGGCATAGGAGATGCTGAAATGAGCGTTGGTTCCTTTTTGATTTGGGTAGCCCTAATCATTGCCTTATCATTTGTTTTGCGTTTTGTGCGCAAAATCTTAACTCGAAAACTATCCTTTGAACGTAAAGGAAAATTCAAACCTATTTTTTTATTCTTTAATTACTCCCTCTACACGGTTGTGGTTTTGCTGATGTTGCAAAACGCTGGAGTAAACCTCAATGCCCTACTTGCTGCTTCTGCCGCCCTGTTGGTTGGTGTTGGTTTTGCGTTGCAAACCTTTTTTCAAGACATTATTTCGGGTATATTTATTCTTGTAGATCAAACTGTTCATGTGGGGGATATTATTGAGTTGGATGGTAAAGTAGGTAAAGTTGAGAATATAACCCTACGCACCACACGCGCCGTCACTATAGATAACAAAGTGCTTATTATTCCCAATCATATGTACCTAACTAACACACTTTTTAACTGGACCGAAAATGAAAAGCAAACACGAGAGCATGTTTCTGTTGGCGTTGCCTATGGAACCAATTTGGATCAACTAAAAGGATTACTTACCAGTCTTGCAGCAGAACATAAAGAAGTGCTCAAAAATCCACCTCCGGCACTTATTTTTAAAAACTTTGGGGACAGCAGCTTGGATTTTGATTTGGTGTTTACCTTACGCGATGGCTTTAAAACGGAGTTGGTAAAAAGTGATATACGTTATGCTATAGATAAATGTTTAAGAGAAAATAACATCTCAATTCCATTCCCACAACGGGTTATACACACCGCAAATTAAATGGCACACATATTACTTGTTGAAGACGAGGCAAACATTCGCCGAGTGTTGCGTAAGGTGTTGGCTAACGAAGATGCATCGCTACAAATTAGCGAAGCCGAAGATGGTGCTGTGGCCATTGCGGCGATTTCGAAAACACCTTTTGATTTGGTGTTGTGCGACATAAAAATGCCCAAAAAAGATGGGATTGAAGTATTGCGTTATACGCAAGAATTCTATCCACAAACCCCCGTTGTCATGATTTCGGGGCATGGCGATTTGGAAACTGCCGTGCAAGCCATGCGTATGGGTGCATATGATTATATTGCTAAACCCCCAGATTTAAATCATTTGCTACAAACCATACGTGCTGCCCTCAATATTTCATCTGTTGTTCCCGAAAAAACACCAAAAAAGAGATCTCCAAAAAAATATACCATGGTGGGCAAGTCGGATGCGATTCAATCCATACACACTATGGTTGAAAAAGTAGCTCCAACTATGGCAAGAGTACTGATTCAAGGACCTAACGGCAGTGGAAAAGAATTGGTTGCGCGTGCGCTACACCATAATAGCAATCGTTCGGGGGCTCCTTTTGTTGAGGTGAATTGTGCTGCTATCCCCACAGAACTTATTGAAAGTGAGCTTTTTGGACATATGAAAGGCGCATTTACTTCGGCGCACAAAGACCGAAAAGGTACTTTTGAACAAGCTCATGGGGGTACTTTATTTTTGGATGAAATTGGCGATATGAGTTTGGCTGCGCAAGCAAAAGTATTGCGTGCGTTGGAGGAGCATAAAATTCAGCGTGTGGGTAGCGATAAATCCATTCCCGTAGATGTGCGTGTGGTGGCTGCTACCAACAAAAATATCAAAGAAGAAATTTCCCAAAACCGTTTCCGTGAAGATTTGTATCACCGTCTTGCCGTTATCGAATTGTATGTGCCTCCGCTTAATGATCGCAAAGAAGATATTCCACTATTGGCGGCACATTTTTTGAGCACATTAACTCCCTTAAAAGAGATACATCCCGATGCTGTGAAAGCCTTACAACAGATTGACTGGACAGGGAATATCCGACAGTTGCGCAACGTAATCGAGCGCCTTCATATTTTGGGAGAACATGAAATTTCTGCCAAAGACGTGGTCACATACACACAAACTCAAATCTTATGAAAAAAATAGTTTTCTTTTTGTTCCTTTCGTTTTTTGCGCTGGCACAGCCAAACCCAGAAGATGAAAACCGCATTAAACAATTTTATGATACTTCCTTGTTGGAAGGGTATGCCTATGAGTGGTTGGATTATTTGACGAATCGCATTGGCAGTCGTTTGTCAGGATCCCTTGGAGCAGAGCGTGCTGTGCAATGGACAAAATCTGAATTGGATTCTTTGGGATTAGACCGCGTGTACCTACAACCTGTAAAAGTACCCAAATGGGTACGCGGTCCAAAAGAGTTTGCACTTATAGAAACCGCGCCGGGCATTACCTTTAATGTGCCCATTACCGCATTGGGCGGTTCGGTGGCAACCCCTTCTGTGGGACTAAAAGCACCTGTGGTGGAAGTACAAGGCATTGAGGAATTAGCCACCCTAGGTCGTAAGAATATTGAAGGTAAAATTGTGTTTTATAACCGCCCCATGCAGGCAAATCTTATCAATACTTTTGCTGCATATTCGGGTTGCGTAGATCAGCGGTATAACGGCGCTCGTGAGGCTAGCGAATACGGCGCCGTGGGCGTTATTGTGCGTTCCATGAATTTACGCCTAGACGATTTTCCACATACGGGAGCCATGAGCTATGGCGACCAAGATGTGTCTAAACGCATTCCAGCTGCTGCCATAAGTACCAATGCTGCCGAGAAACTGAGTTATCTACTCAAACTAGAACCCCAATTAAAATTTTTATTCCGCCAACAGTGTAGAACCTTCCCCGATGTATGGTCAAGCAATGTCATTGGAGAGATTAAAGGCAGTGAATTTCCAAACGAAATTATCGTGGTGGGCGGACATTTAGATTCTTGGGATTTGGGCGATGGTGCTCATGACGATGGTGCAGGGGTGGTGCAATCTATGGAAGTGCTGCGACTGTTTAAAGAAACGGGCTATCGTCCAAAGCGAACTATCCGAGTAGTCCTTTTTATGAATGAAGAAAACGGATTGCGTGGCGGAAACGCCTATGCCGATAGTGCTTTAGCCAATAACGAAAAGCACATTTTTGCATTGGAGTCTGATGCTGGCGGTTTTACTCCTCGTGGATTTTCCTTTACCTGTTCCGATACTGAATTTGCCCAAGTAGCCTCTTGGAAACCCCTATTCAAACCTTATTTAATTCATTATTTTGAACAGGGTGGAAGTGGTGCTGACATCAGACCTTTAAAAAACAAATACAATGTTTTGGCGGGTTTACGCCCCGACTCCCAACGCTATTTTGATCATCATCATGCTGAAAACGACACCTTTGACGCCGTAAACAAGCGCGAACTGGAATTGGGTGCTGCCACCATGACGGCACTTATTTATTTATATGACAAATACGGATTGGTAACGCCTATTCCAAGTGCGTTAAAGCAATAATGCATCTCCAATGCTCCAACAATACACCAAAGAATTTAAAACCAACTTTCGTCTTGCGTGGCCCGTCATGCTTGGTATGCTAGGGCATACTTTGGTGCAATTTATAGATAATGTGATGGTGGGGCAATTGGGAACTACCGAATTGGCTGCTATTTCGCTGGGCAATAGTTTTGTGTTTATTGCAATGTCGATTGGTATTGGTTTTTCTACAGCTATCACACCACTTATAGCCGAGGCCGATGCTGCAAATCAACAATCAACTTCACAAAAAGTACTCATTGAAGGACTTAGATTGTGCACCCTTTTGGGCATTTTTCTGTTTACAGCGGTGTATTTTACCAAACCGTTATTATTTAAAATGGGACAAGATGCCTCAGTTGTAGCCTTGGCGTTTCCGTACCTAAATTGGGTTGCAGTTTCACTTATTCCCCTCGTGATTTTTCAGGCATTTAAACAATTTTCAGACGGTATGGCATTAACAAAATACTCCATGTATGCCACACTTTTGGGAAACGTAGTCAATATAATCTTAAACTATTTTTTAATTTTTGGTGTTTGGATTTTTCCAAAAATGGGTATTGAAGGA
>JBMYLU010000048.1:0-6447 GCA_049596595.1 Flavobacteriaceae bacterium
TAAAAAACATCCGTTAATCGTTCATCTTGCAATTGCATAAATACATATAGTACTGAAATACAATAGGTTATAAAGGTTTGTGTTGCTGTGGTAAAACTTATCAACAAAGTGGTAAAAAGTGGTAAAAAGTGGTAAAAATTAATTATTTTTGACTCATTGACTTAAAAAAAATCAGCGTGTCGCATCTTATTGGAACATATCCGTGTAAGGCAGATCTAAAGGGAAGGATTAAGATTCCATCTGCTTTAGCAAAACAACTGGCAGCTGCACGCCAACAGCCTTTTGTGATTAAACGCGCTGTTTTTCAGCCTTGTTTGGAGTTGTACTCCTTACAAGAATGGAATACGTTAATGGAAAAAGTTAACAAGCTTAACAGGTTTAAGAAAAAAAACAATGACTTTATCCGTCGCTTTACGGCTGGAGTAAAGGTGGTAGAACTTGACGCAACAGAAAGGTTGCAAATTCCTCGCGGTTTGGCACAAATTGCCGGAATAGAAAAAGAGGTCGTTTTGTCGGCTGCAGTAAATATTATTGAAATATGGGATGCAGCACGTTACGAAGTGGCTATTGACGAGGCAGCAGTAGATTTTGCTGCCCTTGCAGAGGAAGTAATGGGTGATGATGGAGATGACGTATCATAAGCCGGTGTTGCTGTCCGAATCTGTTGCTGGGTTGCAAGTCAAACCCGCTTCGGTTTACGTGGACGCAACATTTGGTGGGGGCGGACATTCAAGAGAAATACTTAGTCAACTTGATAGTCATAGTAAATTAGTTGCCTTCGATCAGGATGAGGATGCGCAACAAAATAGCATTGACGACCCGCGCTTTACGTTGATACCTCAAAATTTCAAGCACTTAAAACGCTTTCTTCGTTTTTACAACATAGATACTGTTGATGGCATTCTTGCCGATTTAGGCGTGTCTTCTCATCAATTTGACACTCCCAAAAGAGGTTTTTCCATTCGTTTTGATGGTCCCTTGGATATGCGTATGAATCAGCAGCAGGAGCTTTCTGCTAAAGATGTGGTGAATGGCTACGATGTCGCTGAACTGGCAGATGTATTTTTCAATTACGGGGAGTTGCGCAATGCGCGCACTATTGCCCAGCATATTTCTCAAAATCGGATCAATGAAATTGAAACCACAGCGCATTTGAATGCTTTGCTGTCAGATTTTTTGCCTCGCGGAAACGAAAACAAAGTGCTTGCAAAAATTTATCAAGCACTCAGAATGGAAGTCAATAAAGAAGTTGAGGTGTTACAGAACTTCCTTGTGCAGTGTAAAGATGTGTTGAAGATTGGTGGACGGCTTAGTGTTATAAGTTATCACTCCATTGAGGATAGGTTAGTTAAGCGTTTTATTCAGAATGGAAATTTTGATAACGAACCCCAAAAAGATGTTTTTGGAAATCCAGAACGTTTTTTTAAAAAATGTGGTGGGCTTCAAGTGCCATCTGAGGATGAAATAAAAAATAACAATAGAGCGCGAAGCGCAAAATTGCGTGTTGCGGAGCGAATATGAAAACAGGAGTATTAAAATTGCTTAAGGGTACATTTTTGGTGCAAGAAGGAGCATCAAAAAATTGGCGCTTTATACTGTTTGTTTTTTTCTTGGCAGGGCTAATGATTACGGCATCCCATAAAGTAGATCAAAAAGTAATGCAAATTGCAAAGGCAAATAAAGAACTTCAATCTGTACGAAGCGAGTTTGTTTCGCTAAGAGAGCAGGTGATGCACAAACGAATGGAAACGCAACTGGCCAATAAACTTCATGACCAGGCAATTTTTCCACCAGACAAGGCAGCGGTTAAAATAATAGTGCAGGTAAATGAGTATTTGGTGGTGTTTATGCTTTTTATTTTAGGAGTAGCTGTGGGATATAGATTGGTCTATTTACAGCTGACTCAAGGGGAAAAATACCGTGAGTTTGCAGAAAAGCGTAGTATTAAAAATTTTGAAATTTTACCTGTTCGCGGCAATATCTATGCACAGGATGGAAGCTTATTGGCAACATCAGTTTCTAAATACACCATTCACTTTGATGCGGTTACTGTTAGCGAACGTATTTTTCAACAGCAATTAGGGGCGCTGAGCGACTCTTTGGCTGTTTTGCTTGGAAAAACGAGTGAAGATTACAGAAAACTTTTAAGCAATGCTAGAGTAAAACAAAACAGATATCAACTTATTGCTCGTCGACTTTCTTACGTTCAATACCAGCGCATCCGACAGTTTCCTATTTTTCAACTTGGTGGAGTAAAGGGTGGATTTATTGTCCAGCGTCAGTTTGTTCGCGATTTACCTCTTGGTAAAATTGCAGAGCGTACGGTAGGTTATGAAAAAAAGAAGCCTAATGGAGCCTTTATAAAAGTTGGTCTTGAGGGCGCCTATGGTGTTCCGCTTAGAGGACAATCTGGTCGACAGTTGCGCCAACGTACTGCAAGTGGTGAGTGGAAACCAATTACAAATGATTATCAACAAGAGCCCATAGATGGTCTAGACGTTTGGACTACTCTAGATACCAATTTGCAAGATGTTGCCCACCATGCTTTGCTATCGGCATTAGAAAATTATGAGGCTGAACACGGGTCGGTGGTTGTCATGGAAACGAAAACAGGTGCAGTAAAAGCGATTTCAAATTTGGGTCGTACCGAAGGAGGCAAATATTTTGAAAAACTAAACTATGCCGTTGGTGAAGCGCATGAGCCTGGCTCAACATTCAAGCTATTTGCCCTTATGGCAGCTCTTGAAGATAAGGTCATTGACACCACAACGATGGTAGATACGGAAAAGGGTAAGCTAACTTTTTATGGCAAATATCATGTGCGTGATTCAAAAAAGGGAGGGTATGGCATAATCCCTACGAGTCAGGTTTTTGAACGATCTTCAAACACGGGGATTGTAAAACTTATCCATGAAAATTATAAAGAAAACCCAGCACAATTTACAGATAGATTATTAGCGATAGGGCTAGATAAACCTTTAGGGTTGGCCATTTCAGGCGAAGGGACTCCTAAAATCCCACACCCTAAAGATGCAGACTGGGATGGTTTGGATTTGCCATGGATGGCATTTGGGTATGGCGTATCGCTAACGCCTCTTCAAACGCTCAGCTATTACAATGCCATCGCTAATGGAGGCGAACTTGTATTGCCGCGTTTTGTATCATCGGTTCGCACACTTGATGGTAAAGTTGTAGAGCATTATCCTAAAAAAGTTTTAAATCCTGCCATTTGTTCAGAAGAAACCCTTGGTAAATTACAAAAACTAATGGAGGGAGTGGTAAAAAACAAATGGGGGACAGCGCACAATATCTATGATAAAACGCTTTCTATTGCCGGTAAAACCGGAACCTGCCAAGTAGATTACACAACAGACAATATGCAGTATGTGTCCAGTTTTGTAGGCTATTTTCCGGCGCACAATCCTACGTATTCGTGTATTGTTGTGATTCACAAACCCAATAAAAAAATTGGTTATTACGGAAATGTCGTGGCTGCTCCCGTAGTCAAGAAAATAGCAGCGTCTGTTATTCACAACATCCCACATACCAGTACTGTAAGCCTTAATAAAGTTGCCTTACTAGAGGAGAAAAACAAACCGTTAAACACAAATGATTATCTCAATTTACAACGTATGCCCGACGTGCGTGGGTGGTCAGCTATGGAAGCAGTAGCTGTATTAGAAAACTTGGGAGTTGAGGTAAAGTTAGTGGGGAAAGGCAAAGTTTCACGCCAGTCTCAAAAACCGGGTGGTAACCTAAAAAAGAGTGAAACCGTAATACTTACACTATCGTGAAGACCTTAAAAGACATATTGTTTGGGGTTTCCGTACAAATGGTTTCAGGAAGTACACACATAAAAATTAGCGGCGTTGCTTTTGACTCCAGAAAAGTTAAAAAGGGGATGTTGTTTGTAGCTATTAAAGGCACATCCAATGATGGACATTCGCATATAACAGATGCTGTTCAAAAAGGTGCTGTTGCCATTTTGTGTGAAGAAATCCCTTCGTCTTTACAAAAGGAGATTACCTATGTGTCTTGTGTTAGTACGCGAATTGCTTTAGCAACCGTTGCCTCAAGATGGTATAATAATCCAAGTGCTGAACTAAAACTTATTGGCATAACCGGTACCAATGGGAAAACTTCTGTGGCAACCATGGCCTATCAATTGTTCCAAAATATTGGATTCGAGACAGGCCTATTGTCTACAGTCGAAATTCGAATTGGGAATCAGGTTTTACCAAGCACTCATACCACAGCTGATGTACTTACCACAAACAGCATCCTACGAAAAATGGTTGATCAAGGAGTTACCCATTGCTTTATGGAAGTTTCGTCGCACGGAATAGATCAAGATAGAATTGCGGCACTTCATTATTCAGGGGGTGTTTTTACTAATCTTTCTCACGACCACTTGGACTACCACAAAGATTTTAAAAGCTACCGTGACACAAAAAAACGGTTTTTTGATGAATTGCCTAAGGATGCTTTTGCCTTATCAAATGCAGACGATAAAAACGGCAAATTTATGTTGCAAAAAACAAAAGCTTCTACACATTTTTTTGGCATGAGAAGTGTTGCAGATTTCCATGTTAAGGTACTTGAAGCAAGCTTTTCAGGGATGTTGTTGAAATTACAACATGACGAGGTTTGGACGCCGTTAGTTGGTGTATTTAATGCTGCAAACTTTGTTTGTGTTCATGCCATAGGTATGTTACTGGGTATTGAAAAAACTGAATTACTTTCAACACTAAGTACCCTAAAGGGTGCATTGGGGCGCTTTCAAACCGTTACAACCAATCCTGTTACTGCTATTGTTGACTATGCACACACTCCTGATGCTATAGCACAAGTGCTAGAGACGATAACTGCAATTAGAACCCGAAATGAAAAACTTATTACTGTTTTTGGGTGTGGTGGAAATCGCGATAAAACCAAAAGACCACTCATGGCAAAAGTTGCGGTAGAAAAAAGTGACTTGACCATTTTTACTTCTGACAATCCACGTGATGAAGATCCAAATGAAATCATTAACGATATGGTTAAAGGCGTTCCAATGGAAGCCAACCACAAATATTTAACCGTTGTTGACCGAGCACAAGCCATAAAAACGGCTTGTACGATGGCGCAAGAACAAGACATCATTTTAGTTGCTGGAAAAGGGCACGAGACCTACCAGGAGCAAAATGGGTCTCGCTTGCCATTTGACGATGTAGCTGAATTAAAACAAAACCTTCAAAGGAAGAAATAATGCTGTACTATTTGTTTGAATATCTTGAAAAAACCTATCAATTTCCAGGCGCATCGTTGTTTGGATACCTAACATTTAGAGCTGCGGTGGCTATTATTTGCTCACTCTTGGTTACGGCTGTTTTAGGAAAACGAATCATAGCGATGCTACAACACTATCAAATGGGTGAAACCATTCGGGACTTGGGCTTAGCTGGACAACAAGAAAAAACAGGTACTCCAACAATGGGAGGTTTAATGATTATTCTTGGAACACTTATTCCAGTTTTACTACTCACAAAACTCCACAACATTTATATCATCTTACTTATCATCACTACAGTGTGGATGGGACTTATAGGATTTGTAGATGACTACTTAAAAATTAAGAAGAAAGACAAAGAGGGTCTAAAAGGTAGATTCAAAGTTGTGGGACAAATTAGCCTTGGCTTGCTAGTCGGCTTGACCTTGTACTTCCATCCAGAGGTTACCATAAAGCAACAAGCTGATGGGGGAGGTGCCTTTTTGCAGGAAGAAAAGTCAACCAAAACAACTATTCCATTGCTAAAGAACAACGAATTTGATTACAGCGATATAATTGCTTGGGTTGGAGACGGAGCAGCAGACTATGCCTGGCTAATCTTTATTCCTGCGGTCATTTTTATTGTAACTGCAGTTTCGAATGGAGCAAACCTTACTGACGGGGTTGATGGATTAGCTGCTGGAACAGCATCTATTGCCGTACTCACACTCGGTCTTTTTGCTTGGGTTTCGGGCAATATCATTTTTGCTGACTACCTCAATGTAATGTATATCCCACACGTTAGTGAGGTTGTTGTTTTTGTAGCAGCCTTTGTGGGAGCACTTGTTGGCTTTTTGTGGTATAACACTTACCCTGCTCAGGTTTTTATGGGAGATACAGGAAGTCTGACCATTGGAGGAATAATTGCAGTTTTAGCACTTGCAGTTCGCAAAGAATTGCTTATTCCGGTTTTGTGCGGCGTTTTTCTAGTTGAAAATTTATCGGTAGTACTTCAAGTGGCGTACTTCAAATACACCAAAAAGAAATTTGGGGTAGGCAGACGTGTTTTCAAAATGGCGCCTTTGCATCATCACTATCAAAAACTAGGGTATCACGAAAGTAAAATTGTAAGTCGGTTTTGGATTGTAGCCATTATGCTAGCCATTATTAGTCTTGTAACACTAAAAGTCAGATAATGA
>JBMYLU010000049.1:0-6325 GCA_049596595.1 Flavobacteriaceae bacterium
TCATTTATTAGATACGAAAAAATAGACACATGAATGTAGCCATGTTTCCTGGGCAGGGTGCCCAATTTGTAGGTATGGGTAAAGACCTGTACGAGCAATATGCATTAGCAAAAAAGCGTTTTGCTGCTGCCAACGATATTTTAGGATTTTCCATAACCGACATCATGTTTGATGGTGATGCGGAAGCCCTTAAAGAAACGAAAGTTACCCAGCCCGCCATTTTTTTGCACTCCATTATTTCATATGAGTTGGCACAAAAAACAGCACCCAATATGGCCGCTGGACACTCCCTTGGAGAATTTTCTGCACTTACCGCTATGGGTGCATTGAAATTCGAAGACGGACTTTCTTTGGTTTCCAAACGGGCGCAAGCCATGCAGGCTGCCTGCGATGTTGCCAAAGGTACCATGGCTGCGGTATTGGCTTTGCCCGATGATGTAGTAGAAGACGTTTGTGAATCTATTGATGGTGTTGTTGTGGCTGCAAATTACAATTGCCCGGGTCAATTGGTTATTTCGGGAGCCTATGGTGCAGTGGAAAATGCCTGTGAAATTCTTAAAGAAAAAGGTGCTAAACGTGCCCTTCTTTTACCTGTTGGCGGCGCGTTTCACTCTCCCCTAATGGAACCCGCGCGCGAAGAATTGGCGAAGGCTATTCTGAACACTACTATTCACACGCCGAGTTGTCCTATTTACCAAAACGTAACGGCTTTACCCACACAAGACACCGCAGTTATTAAAGAAAATTTGATTGCTCAACTTACTGGTCCAGTCAAGTGGACGCAAACCATTCAGCAGATGCGCCATGATGGAGCAACACTTTTCACCGAATACGGTCCGGGGAAAGTACTCCAAGGGTTGGTAAAAAAAATAGATCGGGAAGCCGAAGTGCAGTCTGCACAAATGGACTAACCCAAAAACGCCAAAAGCGTTTTGCAGATGTACTGAATTTGCTCTTCATCGAGTTCGCTGTGCATAGGCAACGAAATCACTTCTTTGATTAGTTGATTAGTTACCGTAAAGTCCGCTTCGTTGTACCGACTATCCGCATAGGCTTTTTGCAGGTGTAACGGAATGGGGTAATACACTCCACACGGAATACCCAGTTCTTGAAAATGTGCCACTACCGCATCGCGGTCTGTATCGATTAGGCGCAAGGTGTATTGATGATATACGTGCGAATCGCAATCACCAGAGGTTACTGGGGTTAAGATTTTTGGATGATTTTCTAAAAGTTGTGTGTAGCGAATAGCCGCCCACTTTCGGCGTTCGTTGTAAAAATCAAGGAGTTTTAGCTTTTCATTTAGCACTACGGCTTGCAGGCTATCCAATCTGGAGTTTACCCCCACCACATCGTGGTGATAACGTTTGTACATACCGTGATTTACCACCCCACGAATGGTATGTGCCAAATCGTCGTCGTTGGTGAAAATTGCACCACCGTCGCCATAGCAACCCAAATTTTTGGAAGGGAAAAAAGAGGTTGAACCTACATGCCCAATACCGCCAGTTTTGGTTTTGGTGCCGTCTTTGGCTGTGAAATTTGCGCCAATGCCTTGGGCATTATCTTCTATGACGTATAAATTGTGTTTTTGTGCGATTTCCATAAGGGCATCCATATCGGCAGCTTGCCCAAAAAGATGTACCGGAACAATAGCTTTAGTATTGGGCGTAATGGCGTTTTCCACAGCTTTGGGGTCAATGTTAAAGGTTTCGGGCAATACATCTACCAAAACGGGCGTAAGACCCAACAGGGCGATAACCTCCACGGTAGCAGCAAATGTAAAATCGGCGGTAATGACCTCATCACCGGGTTTTAACCCCAATCCCATCATAGCAATTTGCAGCGCATCGGTACCATTTGCACATGGAATGACGTGTTTTACGCCGAGGTATTCCTCAAGATTGGCTTGAAATGTTTTGACGGCAGGACCGTTGATAAATTGCGCCGAGGAAAGCACTTCTTGCATGCCAGCATCGACTTGTGGCTTGATAAACGCATACTGGGTCTGTAAATCGACCATTTGGATTTTTCGCATCGCAATTTTTTGGTGCAGCAAAATTACAAAAAACAATCGCCTCTTTTCGAATTAAGTATCTTTGACGCATGCTAAGACCCTATTCGCTTTTTGTTTCGGCAGCCAAAGTTTTGGCACCCCTATTGGCACGCTCCAAAAAAGGCAACGCCTTTGTAGGTGGGCGAAAAGAAATTTGGAAGCAGTTGGGGGCAATTCCCGAGGCTGCTAAAGTGGTATGGATGCACTGCGCCTCTTTGGGCGAATACGAACAAGGGTTGCCCGTGTTGCAAGGGTTAAAATCCGCAAACCCCGACTATTTCTATCTGGTTACGTTTTTCTCCCCGTCGGGCTATGAAGTGCGCAAAAACCATGGCATCGCTGATTTGGTTACCTATCTACCATGGGACACCTCCTCGGACGTAAAGCGTTTTATTGCTGCTGTTCGACCGTCAATGGCTTTGTTGGTTAAGTATGAATTTTGGCCCAATTTGATTCGCGAGGTACAGCATCAAAACATTCCGCTTTTTTTGGTGGCAGGACTCTTTCGCAAACACCAGATATTTTTTAAACCTTGGGGAAAACGCTACCAAAAACTTTTACGCGACTTTACGCACCTGTTTGTGCAAAACGAAGCATCGTTAGCGTTATTGCGAAAAATAGGCATTAAGCAAGCAAGTGTTTCTGGTGACACGCGTTTTGACCGTGTGGGCACACCCAAAGCTCCGCTGACTTTTATGAAAACCTTTTGTGGCGGACGTAACTGCATCATTGCTGGCAGTACGTGGCCCGAAGACGAAGCCGTACTTTTGGATGCCATTGCGCAAACGCCTACCGATTGGTGTTGGCTGATAGCTCCACACGAAATGCACGAAGATAAACTTGAGCAATTGATGCATAAACTCCCCCAAGGAAGTATGCGCTACTCCCAAAATAAAGCAACCGAATTTGGCAAATGCCCTGTGCTAGTGCTCGATACAGTGGGTATGCTTAGCCAGTGTTACGCCTACGGACACATGGCCTATGTGGGGGGTGCTGTGGGAACATCGGGTTTGCACAATATTTTAGAACCCGCTGCCGAGGGCATTCCGATAGTGATTGGAAAGAATTACCACAAATTCCCCGAAGCCAAAGCGTTGATTGCGTTGGGTGGGGTGACTTCTATTTCTACTGCTAAAGAGTGCGCCCAACAGCTTTTGGGACTTATGCAAAACGAGGCGTTACGACAAGAAAAAGGCAACATCAACCGCACCTTTGTGACCCAAAACCAAGGGGCAACACAACACACCCTAACCCTTTTAGAACAACACTTATGATTTGTATCCCCGTTGAAATTCCAGAAGAACTCTGCGCCATAGACGATGAGTTAAAAGCCATTTACCACAGCAAAGACAGTGTGTGTATTTGGGTGTTTAAGACCCGAGAAGACCGCAACCGTTTTATGGACAAGACCGCCGGCATGGATAAAAATGCCCGTGTGGCGTATTATGCGAAGTATTGTGCATATAAAAACCCCAACGATTGTTGAGGTTTTGTGCGGGTGAAGGGACTCGAACCCCCACGCCGTGAAGCACTAGATCCTAAGTCTAGCGTGTCTACCAATTTCACCACACCCGCAAGTGGAGCGCAAATATACATATGTTTCCCAAATCTGCTACCCCTTTTTTGAAGAACAACAATTTTATACCTTCGTGGAAAATTCAACCCATGAACAACATCAAAAACTACATCGAACAGCATCAACATCGCTTTTTGGAGGAGCTATTTCATCTTATCCGAATTCCTTCCATAAGTGCCGATTCCGCTTATGCGTCCCATATGCAACAGGCTGCCCAAGCCGTTGCGGATGCACTCTCGGCTGCTGGATGCGCTCATACCGAATTGTGCCCCACCAAAGGCTACCCCATCGTTTATGCCGAAAAAATTATTGACCCCAAATTGCCAACCGTTTTGGTCTATGGGCATTATGACGTACAACCCCCCGACCCTTTAGATCTTTGGGAAACACCGCCGTTTGAACCCGAAATTCGCAAAACCGACCTCCACCCCGAGGGTGCCATTTTTGCGCGGGGTGCCTGCGACGACAAAGGACAGCTATTTATGCACATTAAAGCGCTAGAAGTATTGGAGCAAAATGGGGGTTTGCCCTGTAACATCAAGTTTATGATTGAAGGCGAAGAGGAAGTGGGAAGTGATAACCTAGAAGATTTTGTTCGTGCCAATACGCAAAAGCTCAAAAACGATGTGATTTTGATTTCCGATACGGGGATGCTGGCAAACGATATCCCGTCCATAACAACCGGATTGCGCGGGTTGAGCTATGTTGAAGTAGAAGTTACCGGTCCTAATCGGGATTTGCATTCAGGGCTTTACGGCGGAGCCGTTGCCAACCCCATTAACATCCTTACACAGATGATTGCGAAACTTCACGATGAAAACAACCATATCACCATACCCGGGTTTTACGACAAGGTTGAAGTGGTTAGCGATACCGAACGCACCAAAATGGGTAAAATTCCTTTCTCTCTAGAAGCCTATAAAAAAGCACTGGACATTGAGGCGGTTCATGGTGAAAAAGGCTACACCACACTCGAGCGAAAATCCATTCGCCCGACGCTTGACGTAAACGGTATTTGGGGCGGATATACTGGCGAAGGTGCCAAAACCGTTATTCCAAGTAAGGCATATGCCAAAATTTCGATGCGGTTGGTGCCTAACCAAAAATCGGAAGAAATCACCGCGTTATTTGCCAAACACTTTACCGCGCTTGCGCCTAAAGGAGTCACCGTAAAAGTAACGCCACACCATGGAGGTGAAGCCTATGTCATGTATCCCGACGGACTGGAATTTCAGGCAGCAAGTAAAGCCTATCTCGAAACTTTTGGCAAAGCACCGCTTCCTGTACGTGATGGGGGCAGTATTCCCATTGTAGCCCTTTTTGAAGAAACGCTGCAAAGCAAGACGGTACTCATGGGCTTTGGGCTCGACAGCGATGCCATCCACTCACCCAACGAACATTTTGGCGTGTTTAACTTCTTAAAGGGAATTGAAACCATTCCGCATTTTTATCATCACTTTACGGAGATGTATCAAGCAAATCAATAAGGAATAAATCGGCAGCAATGCCATCGGCTAAAAATGCCCCACTACGGGTCGTTTTTAGGGCGTTGCCCTCAATACAAAGTAACTTTTCATCTATAAATCGCTGTGCCTGATGCTCTAAATGGCAGCGATAACGGCTGCCCAATTCCTGCTCCATTTGAGGTAAAGAAACCCCCCAAGAAGCACGTAGTCCAATCATAATCGCCTCGTTGTATTTGTCTACAACACTCAATTTTTCTGTGGTTTGGGGCAACTGCCCCTCCCCTATTTTTTTCATGTACTGCGCGTTGTTACTCACATTCCAATAGCGACTATTACCATCAAATCCATGCGCCGAGGGTCCAATTCCCAAATAGGGTTTTCCTTTCCAATATGCCGTATTGTTCTTGGAATGGTACCCAGGTTTCCCAAAGCTAGAGAGCTCATAGTGTTCGTATCCGTTAGCTGTTAGCGTGTCAACGAGGTACAAAAATTGGGCTTCTACTTTTTGCTCATCTAATAGAGAGACCACTCCTTTTTTTACAAAATGTTCTAAGGCAGTTTTGGGCTCAAGGGTTAGCGCATAGGAAGAAATATGTGGCATATCCAAGGTGAGCGCAGTGTCTAGGTTTTTTTGCCAATCGGAAAAGGTGGTGTGCGGCGTGCCGTAAAGTAAATCGAGGGAGATATTTTCAAAACACTCTTGTGCCCACAAAATAGACTGCATGGCTTGTTTGCCATTGTGCGCGCGATTCATCAGTTTTAATTCTTTATCATTAAACGACTGAACACCAACAGACAAACGATTGACACCCAGTTTTTTCGACTGCTTTAAATAGGATTTAGATAAATCATCGGGGTTGACTTCAAGTGTAATTTCAGGAAATTCAACAACCTCAAAGTGCAAGAAAACTTGGGAAATTAGCTCCTCAATCTGGCGTGCCGAAAGTAAAGAGGGCGTGCCTCCACCAAAATAAATCGTTTCTATAGGCGATTGCGCTTCGTATTTGCGGAGCATCAGCTCTTTTTTGAGGGCAGCCACCATATCATCAATATAATTGGCGGTAGTAGAAAAATGAAAATTGCAGTAGTGACACGCCTTTTTACAAAAGGGAATATGAAGGTAAATACCCGACACGCCTATTTTTTTATGCGATGGGCTTCTTGCTGCACAAAGGCTCCCCAACCCGAATAGCCCTTTTCGGTTTGTTGTGCAGGATTAAAGTAATG
>JBMYLU010000050.1:0-6310 GCA_049596595.1 Flavobacteriaceae bacterium
CATTATTCATTGTCGTGAAAAACATTATAGGGTTCTCTCCCAAGGATTTGTCGCTAGATGCAAACCCAAGCGGAGAAGTCTAGGAAACTCCTCTCTTTTTTTACAAAAACAAGTATTCGTCCTGAGGAGATCAATCCTGTTTTGGAAAACAAGTCTTCAGCCCCCGTAAAACAATCGTTAAAAATGGGCAAGGTGCTGGCACGGCCAAATATCACCATAGACGATTTTATGAAACATAAACCTGTTGCCGATTTTGTTTCCGAAAACTACATAGACAGCGCTGTGTTGGAACAGGTAGAAATACAAGTAAAATACGCAGGCTATATTGCCAAGGAAAAAGCGCAAGCAGACAAACTAACTCAATTAGACCATGTGCCGATCCCAAAGGGTTTTGACTACGAAAAAGTTAAATCCCTATCTATTGAGGCCAGACAAAAACTCACTGAAATTAAACCTGTAACCATTGCGCAAGCCTCCCGAATTAGCGGTGTTTCCCCAAGCGATTTGTCTGTGCTGCTTGTGTATATGGGGCGCTAACTGTTCCACGTGAAACCTATCTCAGTCAAAGACCATTTGGTAAGCAAAGAAACCTTTCACATTGTTTTTGACAGCGGCGTGGGCGCATGGAAAACAACCCCCCAGCCCAGCCAACAGGAACTTAAAGCCTATTATCCAAAAGAAGGGTATTTATCACACACAGACAACGCCCAGGGACTTAAAGACCGCCTGTACTTGTGGGTAAAAAACATGAACATTCAAACCAAACTGCGTTGGATTCCTGTAAAATCGAATCGTCCCAAACTATTGGATTTTGGCGCCGGCAATGGCGCTTTTGCCTTAGCAGCGCAAGAAAAGGGTTGGCGTGTTTATACTCAGGAGTTTTCGGATGACGTGCTACTATCCCTCAAAGCGAAAGGGTTGAAAACAGTTGATGTTAGTCAACAAAAAGACGCTTTTGATGCCATTACACTGTGGCACGTGCTTGAACATTTGCCAAATCCCAAAGCGCAACTAGCTACCTTTTATAATGCCTTAGCGCCAGGCGGTATTTTGGTTCTTGCCCTTCCGAACACCAACGCTTGGGACGCGCGTCATTATGGCGCGCAATGGGCCGCTTACGATGTGCCTAGACATTTGTGGCATTACAACAAGACCGCTATTGCACAACTTGCTAAAGATGCGGGTTTTCATTTAGTAAAGACGCGCAACATGTTTTGGGACGCCTTTTATATTTCATTGCTTTCCGAGCAATATCGGCAGTCAAAATGCGCATGGATAAATGCAATAATCAAAGGAAGCTTATCCAACCTTTTGGGTTGGAGGAAAAAAAACACTTCCGCACTGACATTTATTCTGCAAAAGCTAAAATAATTCGATTTAAGACCGTTTTAGGCACGTTGTTATATATCTGCTTTACTAAAAAGAATAGTCGTCTAAAAACAAAAGCTACGGGCCAAACCCCAATAAGAGGGTCTTATGAAAAAAACAAACAAGATAAGAAAAAACTATGCCGCTTTTTGATGCAACAAACGCGTCAATGCAAAGGAAAGGTCGGTAAAAATCATGAGTCCATTGCCGTTGCGCTCTAAATGATAAACACTTTTTTCAAGCGCATTAATGATGGGTATGATATTACTGCCATGAATATAGGGGGCAAACTTGGCTAAGTCAAAATTCGATATTGGTCGGTATTGGGCAATGTCCCCGAGCGCATAATGCTCCATAAGAGCAGCCCTAAAAAAGCTTATGGCAAAACGCAAAAATTGCTTTTGTGTTTCAACTCCTTTTGATGCCATTTCTTGACTCCAGTCCGAAAGCGCCAATACCACCGCTTTGTTGCTTTTGGCTCGAAAAGCGGTTCGCACCCAATCTATAAACCACGTTTCGTAAGCCATCAGCTCATCTTGTTGTTCATAAAGCGAAAGCGCCTCACCAATGTTGCCGTTAGCTTGTGTTGCAATGCGCCCGGACATCTCTGTTGAAGCACCCTTCTTCACTAGACATGTGATTATTTCACCTTTTGAAATGCGCCCTATGCGTGTGCGTTGACAGCGCGAGCGAATGGTAGAAATAAGTTGATTTTCATCGGGGCATAACAGTAAAAACAACGTTTTTGCAGGAGGCTCCTCTATGCTTTTAAGCAGTTTGTTAGAAGCGGCCAAGGTTAATTTTTCGGCATGCCAAATGATCACACATTTCCACCCTCCTTCAAAAGACTTTAAAGACACGCGCTGCATAACGTCTAGCGCATCGGTTACGTTAATAGCGGCTTGTTTATTTTCAACCCCCAAATGTCGTGACCAATCGTAAAGCGACCCGTAAGGGTATGTGCGAACAAATTCCCGCCAAGGCGCACCAAATGCTGCAGATGTTGGCTTTGATTTTACCTCCGCCGTAGTAGCTGTAGGAAAAATGAAATGGATGTCGGGGTGAACAAGATTTGTAGCTTTTTTTCTAGCGGGGGTGTCTTCGTCTTCCTCAGCACCACAAACGACAGCGTTTGCATAGGCAATGGCCATGGAAAGTAGCCCTTGTCCATCGGCTCCTTCAAAAAGTTGGGCGTGTGGAATACGTTTAGCAGCTAGCGTATCTTGTAATGCTTTTTTTTGAATGTCGTGTCCGAGAATGTTGCTAAAACGCATGCCGAAAGATACAAATAGCACAAGAATAAATCCATAACAGTAAAAACACATTTGTTATTGTATTTTTGCGCAAACAACAAAATAATGAACACCCTAAAAGACCTTTCTTTCGAACGTGAGCGCGCACTCATCCGCGTGGATTTTAATGTGCCCTTAGACGAAAACGGCAATGTTACAGACGCCACGAGAATTGCAGCTGCATTACCCACCATAAAATATATTTTGAATGAAGGAGGTAGCTGTGTCCTCATGTCACACCTTGGTAGACCAAAAGGGCATGACAAAAAGCTTAGTTTGGAACAAATAATACCCTCTTTGGAACAGCATTTAGGTCAAAAGGTGCAATTTTGCTCTGACGTAGTAGGTGAAAAAGCCGAAGCTCAAGCGCTAGCTCTTAAGCCAGGAGAGGTGTTGCTCATTGAAAATTTGCGTTTTCACGAAGAAGAAACGAAAGGAGATGAAGCTTTTGCTGCCAGCCTTGCTAAGTTGGGCACCACATATGTCAATGACGCTTTTGGAACCGCCCATCGTGCACACGCTTCAACGACTATAGTGGCGCAATTTTTCCCAAAGAAAAAATGTTTTGGAAAATTATTGGCGGCTGAAATAAGCGCCATAGACAAAGTAATGGCATCAGGAGAAAAGCCTGTTTTAGCGATTTTGGGTGGCGCCAAAGTATCTTCTAAAATTACCATCATAGAAAATATTTTGCCTAAAATAGATCACTTGATTATTGGTGGCGGAATGGCGTTTACCTTTATCAAAGCACAAGGGGGAAAAATTGGAAAGTCGATTTGCGAAGACGATAAAATGCCGTTGGCATTATCCATCTTGGAACAGGCAGAAAAACTGGGCGTACAAATACACTTGCCCGTTGATGTTCGTGCTGGGCAAGACTTTTCGAATGATACCCCACAACAGATTTTTTCAATTGATGAAATCCCTGCAGATTGGGAGGGTATGGATGCGGGACCAGACTCTGAGCGTTTGTTTGACGCTGTTGTAAAACAGTGTAAAACGATTTTATGGAACGGTCCATTGGGCGTTTTTGAATTTGATAATTTTTCAATAGGGACACGCGCCTTAGGCGATAGCATTGTGGCGCAAACCTCTGCAGGTGCATTTTCCCTTGTTGGCGGAGGGGACTCAGTTGCAGCAGTTAAGCAGTTTAAACTCGAAGACAAAGTAAGTTATGTCTCCACGGGAGGTGGCGCGATGCTAGAAAGCTTAGAAGGAAAAACACTTCCTGGAATTGCAGCAATATTGGCGTAATTTTTGTGTAAACTTGCGTATGAAATTACGCATTATCTTTTTTGTGCTTGTATTGGCTGGGTGCAACCGCACGACCACTCCGCTGGTAAAATTGTCTAACGGAAACATCAATACCCTTACTGTGGTGATGCCCGATTTGCTTTGGCAATCTGAGGTTGGTGATGCCGTTCGCGCGGCCTTTGCTTACCCTCAAGAGGGACTACCACAACAAGAACCCCTTTTTGATTTAAAGCAAATGCCCCCAGAAGTGTTCACGGGTTTTGCGCGTTCAAGCCGCGCCATTTTATGGATTGGATTTAGCGATGAAGTTGTGATAAGGACAGACAAAAATCGCTATGCTACACCACAACGGATGACTGTTTTAAGCGCCCCAGACACCACGACATTGGTTGAAATCATCCTATCTCAATCTACAACGGCAATTGCTGCGTTTAAGTCAGCGGAAATTGTCGAAAGACAACGCCGCATCGGAAAATCTACCCTAAAACAAGACGCCTTACAAAAGCGTTTTGGCATTGACCTTACGTTGCCCTCGGCATATCGTGTGTTTAAAGAAGAAGAAACCGCCGTTTGGTTTCAACGCGAAGTACAAAAAGGACATGTGAACCTTTTAGTTTATTCTTTGCCACGCAGCACTAAACTAGATTGGGAAAACCCGTTGCAAGACATTATTCGTATACGGGACTCTGTTGGAAAAGCGTTTGTGCCCGGAAGGTTAGAAGGGGCGTATTTAATTACAGAAGAAGCCTACGAACCCTATGTATACACGACAAAGGTTGCCAATTTTCCTGCAATCGAAACAAGGGGTACTTGGGAAGTAAAAGGCGATTTTATGGCAGGACCATTTTTGCACTATGTGCTTGATGACAGGAAAAACAACCGCTATTTGGTTTTAGAAGGGTTTGTGTTTGCCCCATCTGTGGCAAAACGGGATTATATTTTTGAGGCAGAGGCAAGTATTCGCTCGTTAAGAAGAGCGGAGGTTAATTAGTCCTCTTTTTTGGTTTTGTCTTTTTCCTCTTCTTTGGTGGCATTTTTAAATTCTTTAATGCCGGTACCTAGGCCCTTCATAAGCTCGGGGATTTTCCGCCCACCGAACAACAAAAGAACGACCAAAGCAATAACAAGAATCTGAACTGGACTAATGGCAAGAAACATAGTATATATTTTTAACAAAGGTAACAAACAAAATGATTTGTTTAAGCCAAAGAATTTTGTACCAATCATCTGCCTATCTTTGTAGCGTATGGATAACAAAAAAAACAAAAAACCGGGCTTTTGGAAAAAGTGGCTTGCCACCTATCGCTTTGTTATCTTCAATGACGAGACCTTTGAAGAAAGGTTTTCATACAAGTTAAATCGCCTCAATGTTTTTCTTACCATAAGCATTTCGGTGATTTTACTCATTGCAGCTACATTTTTGGTAATCTCCCAGACGCCCCTTAAGGAATATATCCCTGGCTATGACTCCTCTGAGCTTAGAAGACAGGCCATTCGAAACAACGACCGCTTAGACTCACTTCAATTGGCGTTACTGCGCAATCAACGCTATATTGCGTCTGTTAATAGGGTATTAAGAGGAGATTTAAACCTACAGGAGATGGAGAAACAAATACAACAAGACTCTATTGATGTAGACACGTCATATATTGAATTTCCCAGCTCAAAAGCAGACTCATTACTTCGTGCCGACGTAGCGCAAGATGACAAATACAATGTACTAGAATCCGCAAGCCAGACAGTTCCCTTTGTTCTATTCCCCCCTGTTACAGGAACAATAAGCCAAGGATATGAACCTAGTACAGAACATTATGCCGTAGATGTTGTGGTTCCGAGAAACAGCCCAATCAAAGCAGTTGCGGAGGGAAATGTGATTTTTGCGGGTTGGACAACAGAAACAGGCTATGTGATTATTATTAATCATCCGTTTAATATTATTTCTGTGTATAAGCACAACGCATCACTTAATGTGAGTCAAGGGGAGTCAGTTGAACCAGGGCAGGTAGTCGCTGTTGCTGGCAACTCAGGCAGCATGACAACTGGTCCTCATTTGCACTTTGAGCTTTGGAGTGATGGCTATGCACTTAACCCTACAGAGTTTATAGAGTTTGAAAAATGAGCATAAAGCAACGCATTGCAAGACGATGGGCAAAACGAGCGGTTAAAAACACTAAAAAATGGGCTCAAAACCCCATTAAAGCCCAGCATGATGTTCTGATATCTTTAGTGGATAGGGCAAAGAATACCGCTTTTGGTCGCGACCACAACTTCACCAGCATTAAAAACTACATTGATTTTAGGGCTCTTGTGCCCGTTCGTGATTATGAAGGCTTGCGTCCTTACGTTGACAAGGCAGTTGCTGGCGAATCGGATATTTTGTGGCCAGGAAAGCCGCT
>JBMYLU010000051.1:0-4440 GCA_049596595.1 Flavobacteriaceae bacterium
CGATGTGTTGTTGTTTAATTGCTCAGGGCGTGGCGACAAAGACTTGCAGACCTATATTGATTATTTTAAGCTTTAGTTTTAAAAATTTTGTAGTTTCGTGAAGAACTAAGCCCAAATCTTGTTTCACACCATTATAAATCATTTTTTGTGCGAATATGAAGCGGCTTTTAAACACACAAATCATGAACGAGTTCAAAAAATTTATCAATAAAGGAAATGTCATTGAAATGGCTGTCGGACTTATTATGGCAACCTATTTTGGAGCCATTGTAAAATCTCTGGTCAATGATATTATCATGCCGCCCATTGGAATGCTGCTTGGAGGCGTGGATTTCTCAGCCCTAAAGATTGTTATACAGCCTGCAAATGAGGCTGAAAGTGTAGCGGAAGTTGCACTAAACTACGGGGCGTTTATCAATACCATTATTACCTTTCTGCTTGTAGCCTTTGCTATTTTTTTGGTGGTACGCTTTTACAACCGCATCAGGGAGAAATTTGAAACAAAAGAAGCCGAAGC
Organism: Flavobacteriaceae bacterium; assembly: GCA_049596595.1. Lineage (GTDB taxonomy): Bacteria > Bacteroidota > Bacteroidia > Flavobacteriales > Flavobacteriaceae > UBA7446. The sequence continues at coordinate 518 of JBMYLU010000051.1, forward strand.
ACCCTCATCGCCACCAAAGCCTTCGAAAGAAGAAGAATTGCTTACCGAAATTCGAGACTTGCTGAAAAAGAAATAAAGCCTCACCATCTTTTTGTTGCCTGTGGGTTTTGAAAAGAGTATTTTTGAATTCTTAAAACAAAGCTGTTAGCGTTTTATGAATCGCATTCAATCCGTACTCAAGCAAGACCGCAAGTTGCTTTCTATTTATTTTACCGCCGGGTTTCCAAACCTTAACGATACGGTATCTGTTCTCACGCAACTGCAAGATGCTGGCGTAGACATGATTGAATTGGGGCTTCCGTTTTCGGACCCTCTTGCCGATGGACCTACCATTCAAGAGAGTTCAACCCAAGCCCTCAAAAACGGTATGACTACCGACACACTCTTTGAACAACTTAAAGATGTGCGCAAGCACATTCACGTTCCGTTGATTGTTATCCAATGATGCAATATGGCGTGGAACGGTTTTGCCAAAAGTGTCAAGAAGTGGGCATTGACGGACTTATTATCCCTGACCTTCCCGTGGATGTATATCACGAACAGTACCAAGAATTGTTTCAGCAATATGGATTGCTGAATATGTTTTTGATTACTCCCCAAACACCAGAAGAACGCATCCGATACATTGACAAGGTTTCGGAAGGATTTATTTATATGGTGAGTAGTGCCGCTACCACAGGAGCGCAGAGCAGTTTTGGCGACACACAAACGGAATACTTCAAACGCATTGGTGCCATGAAACTCAACGCCAAACTTTTGGTAGGCTTTGGAATCAGCAATGCAGAGACCTACCAAGCGGCTACAGCACACAGCAAAGGAGCGATTATAGGCTCGGCATTTATCAAACACCTTGAGGCAAATGGCGCAGATAGTGTGGCGTCTTTTATAAAGCAAATTAGATAGTTCTTTTTTTTGTAAATTCACACACAAACCCCAAATCTGTTTCTCTAATTTTCATTTCAAATTGACACAGCTTTGGAGATAAAGTCATTTTTATGGGAAAAGGAGATAAAAAAACACGACGTGGGAAAATCGTAAACAAAAGTTTTGGCGTTAGACGCCCCCGTCCAAAACACAAACGAAAAGCTAACGCACAAAAACAGGCTGAGTAGCATCGGTAGTTTCTGATTCACTAAAGGTATAGCCATCACCAGAAAAGGCAAGTACTTCTTCGGTAGTTTTGGCATGATTTTCTAATAGATAGCGCGCCATGCTACCGCGTGCCTTCTTGGCAAAAAAGGAGATAATTTTCAGCTTTCCATTTTTAAAGTCTTTAAAAACCGGGTGAATAACGGGGGTGTCTAGTCCCTTAAAATCAATGGCGGTGGCGTACTCTTTACTCGCCAAATTCACAACCAACTCGTTGGGGGCTAATTCCTTTTTAAGATGTGCCGTTAGCGTTTCCTTCCAAAAGGCATACAATGAATTTTGACCATTAAACCCAAAAGACGTACCCATTTCCAATCGGTAAGGCTGCATCAAATCCAAGGGCTTTAGCATCCCGTAAAGTCCAGATAAAATACGCACATTTTGCTGCGCAATTTCTAACGCTTCAGTACTAAGTGAGTATGCGTCGAGTCCAGAATACACATCGCCGTTAAAGGCAAAGACAGCAGGACGTGCGTTTTCGGGGGTAAAAGGCGTTGAAAAATTTTGGTTTCGCTCCCAGTTCAGCGTAGCCAATTTCTCTGAAATCCCCATAAGCTTTTGCAAATCAGCTGGTTTTTTGGTTCTGAGCGCAGCATTTAATTGCTCCGATTGGGGTAAAAAATCGGGCTGACTGTATTTTTCAGTGGGCAAAACACGCTTAAAATCAAGTGACTTAGCAGGTGAAACAAGAATCTTCATTTTCTAAATTTTAGCTAAAAATACAATTCTATTGCGGTTTGAAAACCCAACCTGCATAGATTAAATCAATTAGACTATTAAGAATTCCCTAATTGTTGATGTTGCGCATAGTTTCGCCATTTGGTTAGTGCGCCTTCAAAATCTTCAGGGAGTGGACACGTAAACGACATCTCCTCGCCAGTTTCAGGATGGGTAAACCCAAGTGTTTGTGCATGGAGTGCTTGTCTGGGCAATTGTTTAAAACAATTTTCGACAAACTGCTTGTATTTGGTAAATGTTGTGCCTTTTAGGATTTTGTCGCCTCCATAACGTGCATCGCTAAAAAGGGTATGCCCAATGTGTTTCATATGCGCACGAATTTGATGCGTACGACCCGTCTCCAACACACAACGCACCAAAGTAACATAACCAAAGCGCTCCACCACCTTGAAATGCGTAACCGCCTCTTTCCCCTGATCGCCGTCGGGGAAAACTGTCATCAGTAAGCGGTTTTTAGGATCACGACCCAAATGTCCTTCAACGGTTCCTTTTTCACCATCAACATCCCCCCAAACCAACGCCAAATATTGGCGTGAAGAGGTTTTATCGTGAAACTGTTGTGCCAAATGCGCCATAGCATTTTCGGTTTTGGCAATGACCAAAAGTCCTGAAGTGTGTTTGTCAATACGGTGAACCAACCCCGGACGGTTATTGCTGTTTTTGGGAAGTTGCCCAAAGTGGTGAATTAAGCCATTAATCAGTGTACCAGAGTAGTTTCCATGCCCAGGATGCACCACCAAGCCGGCAGGTTTATTGACCACCAATAGCATATCGTCTTCAAAGACAATATCAAGTGGCATTTCCTCAGGAACAAGCAAATCTTCGTGCGGCGGATGCGCCAACAACACCCGAACTACATCGCCGCCTTTTACTTTATAATTCGATTTGACAGGACTGTCGTTTACTACAATAGAACCCGCTGTCGCAGCTTGTTGAATTTTATTTCGGGTAACATTTTCAATACGGTTCATCAAGAATTTATCTACGCGAAGGGGCTCTTGACCCGCGTCGGCGGTAAACGCATAATGTTCGTGAAGTTCATCAAATGCTTCCTTTTCCATACCCTTACTGTTGTGGCCTAACGCCGTTACCCAAGACCAGATCTACACGAGATGTTTTGGGGAGTTTATCGCCTGGAGCTATAGGCGCATTATCATATCTAAGTTGCAACACCATGTTTTTGCCAATATTATCCATATACGTGATTTCACCAATTTCTAAGCCCACAGCACGAAGGCTAGATTCTGCAGAACGACGCGTAATTTGAATCACATCAGGGATGCTAACATTGTTATAATTGGCAGGATTAAGTGTCAGGTATATTTTCCGATTCTTTTTAACCTTTTCGCCAGCACGTGGTGTTTGTTCAATTACGGCAAAAGGTTTGTAGGTAGGGTTAAATCTAGCAGAATCAATAACCTCGTAGTTTAAGTTTTTATCGTCAAGCAACTCCTCTACCTCGGCAATAGACTTGGTACTTAGGTCAGGAACCTCAATAAAATTACCTTGACGTGTGTGCCAATGCAAGCCGTAAAAAATTAAAATTAGAACTAATGAGAAGCCAACCAACAGTAAAAATAACTGCCAAAAAAAACTGCGACTAAACAAAAAACGAAAGAAGTGAAGCATTGTTTACTTAATTGAAGGTCAAAAATAATGATATTTGTGCTATGAAAAAGCATATTGCCGTAGTTATGGGCGGAACCACCTCAGAACACGCCATTTCGCTTAAGAGCGGACAAACAGTTCTAAATCATTTACCTAAAGAACATTTTAACGTTACAGCGGTGGTGGTTTCCCCTCAAGGATATGTAGCTCAACACCAAGGAGAACAGCTTCCGATAGAACTTTCAACTTTTTCCTTTAGTCACAAAGGGAAGACAATTGCCTTTGACGCTGTTTTTAACGCTGTTCACGGCGCGCCCGGCGAGAATGGCGAACTACAATCCATACTTGATGGCGCAAGAATTTCTTACACAGGTTGCACTGCAGAGGTAGCACGACTAACCTATAACAAATACGATACACTAGAATTT
>JBMYLU010000051.1:4450-6080 GCA_049596595.1 Flavobacteriaceae bacterium
ATGGCATTGCCATGGCTAAACATCAATTGTTGCACAAAACCGAGGTGTGGAATCTCGATGAACTTGTAGAAAAAATTGGACTGCCTTGTTTTGTAAAAGCCAATAAGGCAGGGAGCAGTTATGGTGTGGTTAAGGTGTACAAAGCCTCCGAAATGCAAGAAGCTATAGAAACCGCCCTTTTGGAAGACAATCAAGTTCTTGTTGAAAGCTTTCTTTCTGGAACTGAAGTTTCTATAGGGGTTGTGGAATATCAAAATGAGGTGGTAGTACTCCCCCCTACCGAGATTATTGCCAACGGCGATTTCTTTGACTACCAAGCAAAATACGAAGGAAATTCTCAGGAAATAACCCCCGCTAGACTGTCAGGCATCCAACTGGAAAACCTAAAAAAAACCGCAAAAAAGGTATTTGAAACGCTAGGTGTGCGTGGCTCTAGTCGAAGTGATTTTATTTTTCAAGGCGACACACCCTACTTTTTAGAGCTAAACAGTATTCCCGGGCTTACAGAAGAAAGCCTACTACCCCAACAAGCCCGCCATGCAGGGATCGCACTCGGGGAATTATTTACTGATATGATTTTCAGCTGTTTAAAAAACAATACCTTTGACACATGAAACGTGCGCTTTTTCCCGGTTCTTTCGACCCCTTTACCATAGGGCACCTTGATATTGTAAAACGGGGAATCAAAATTTTTGACGAAATCGTAATTGGTATTGGCACCAATAGCGAAAAGAACTATATGTTTTCGCTGGAGCAGCGCTTGGCATTTATCGAAGCCTGTTTTTCAAACGAAACCCGGGTGCGCGTAGCCACTTACAAAGGACTTACGATAGACTTTTGTAAGGAAATCAAAGCGGATTTTATTCTACGTGGCGTGCGCAATAATGGGGATTTTGAATTTGAAAAAGCCATTGCCAGAACTAACAGGCATATGTCTAAAATTGAGACCGTTTTTCTGCTAACTTCTGCGGAAACTTCTTATATCAGCAGCAGTATTGTCCGAGAAATTATTCGCAATAAGGGCGATTACAGCACCTTTATTCCTCCCCAAATAAAAATTTAAACATGTTTGCTTGGTCAAACAGGTGTACAATATTGGGATAGGTTTTTTCCAACGCTTTGCTAGTTTTCTTTTTTCCTTTCCAGACCGCATCTGTAATGTCTTCGTTAGTCTGTGGAATGAGTTCGCCCGTATAAGACGTAGTCATGTAGAACCAATGTGACTCCTTTAATTGATATCGGTTGTTACGTTTAAAAATATGAAACGTAATTCCAGCTAACTTACCTACTTTGATTTTTTTTACGCCAGTTTCTTCTTTGACTTCACGTTTTGCCCCTTCTTGCAACGTCTCTCCTTTATCTACTTTACCCTTGGGCAAATCCCATCTGTTTTTTCGGTAAATAAACAAAAGCTTCCCTTCTTGATTTTGCACCACTCCCCCTGCAGCAACAGTTACAGGAAGTTTTTTCTTAAATAACGGTACCAGCCGATATGCCTCGTATGTCTAGCCCAATTCTACGACAATAGGATTTGTATTTCCAAAGTAGTTTGACCAAGAAGAAATTTCAAATGAACCCACATCAACCAAACTAACATGAATGTAATCTCCACCCTTTACAATTAAATAAA
>JBMYLU010000052.1:0-6071 GCA_049596595.1 Flavobacteriaceae bacterium
AAACATTTCGATCACTTCTGAGTATAATACCAGTACAATAATATACTCAACTATGAAGTGGAATAAACCCGATAAAACAACAGACACCTGGCAGATACTTAGAATCCAAGGTGAATTTACAAAAGGCTTCGATACCTTTAATGAGCTAGGGCCTTGCGTCTCAGTCTTCGGTTCTGCAAGAACACCTGAAACTGACTCAACTTATATTGAGGCTAGAAAGTTCGGTAAGCTTATGGCTGAATCCGGCTTAGGCATTATTACGGGCGGTGGCCCCGGAATCATGGAGGCTGCTAACAAAGGGGCACAACAAGCTGGCGGCACTTCTGTTGGCTTAAACATTGAACTTCCCTTTGAGCAACAAGAAAACCCCTACATTGACAAAGGGAAACTCATGACTTTTGATTATTTCTTTGTTCGAAAAGTGATGTTTATTAAATATGCCCAAGCCTTTGTTGTGATGCCAGGAGGTTTTGGCACACTCGATGAGCTTTTTGAAGCGCTCACCCTTATTCAAACAGAAAAGATTACTGCATTTCCTATTGTGTTATTTGGCTCTGAGTATTGGTCAGGAATGATAGATTGGATTAAAAAGACACTTTTGAAGGAACATCAGAACATTAGCCCTGAAGATTTGCATTTGATCAAAGTTGTTGATAATGTCGACGAGGCTGTCAAGCATATTGTTGCATTTCACACCAAAAACACTTTCACACCAAATTTTTAGATGCTCCGACTCCTCTTTATTTGCGTATTGGTACTCTCATTGTGTGTCGCTCAAGCACAACACAGTTATGAAGTCTCTGTTTCTTGGGATGGAAGTGAAGAACCCCTTCAGTTATCCCAGAGCGTAGTTTGGACCAACACAAGTAATGTTCCGTTAAATAAAATCTATTTATTGGACTGGAATCATGGCTATTCCTCCGAAAATAGCCCGCTTGGTATTTTTTTAGCGAATGAATATGACTACAAGCTTATTCGTGCCACTAAACAACAACGTGGGTTTACACACATAAAATCGATACACCACACTAGCGGACCTATTGTCTGGAAAAGACTTCAAGATAAAATAGATGTCATTGAGCTTATGCTCCCAAATTTTATTCCCCCCAACGAGCAATTTTCTTTTGTATTGTCTTATCAGGTTAGCTTACCCGACGCCACATTTTTTACGTTTGGACGTAACAAAAAGGAGCTTTTTGCACACCATTGGCATTTACTACTTGGGGTACTTAATGATGATGGCAGCTGGCAACTTGAAAGTAACTTAGGCTTTGGTACACCCAATAGCCCTGAGGCAGAAACACGCTATACTTTTGAACTTCCCGAACATGTTGAAAAAATCCTCCCTCTAAGCACACATTCATCACCCGCTTCGTTATTACTGACAACAAAAAGTAACTACCAAAAGATTCCGTTTTCATATGGAAAGCTTGTAACAAACATGCTCCCACAAGAGGAATTATCTCCAGAACTTAAAGAAGCCCTTAGAGAAATTTCGAATTTTATCACAGATGTGTTCTCGCCCGAAAAAGGGATTGTTTTTGGCGCATTTAAAAAGGATTACAAACAACACCCTTTATATGCGTTAGAATCCATGCCTCAATTTACGGGGGCTTTTAGCAAAACACAAGCGGCAGAACTTAAAATCCTAAAAACCTTATTGCATCAGTGTGTGCAAAAACGCTATGGAAATCAAAAAGATACATCCCGTTGGCTCACAGAAGGATTGCCCTATTTCTTATGGCAACAGTATGTAAAAAATCGCTATCCAAACTTAAAAATGACAGGCAATTTAAGTGAGTGGCCCTTTATTAAAAAGTATCATTTTACACAAGCGTCATACTATAGAAGTTGGGAAATTGCTGCCAATGTTTCTGGGAACAAAAATCGCGGGCAATCATTGGTAACCCCGCCAAACAAACTAACACGCTACAACAGAAGAATAGCGCTTCTTTACCTTGAGAATTATTTAGACATTCCCTTGCTAAAAACACTTAAATCCTTACCTAAAAATAGTAAACTGGACAGCTTGTTTTATGCGCAGATACAAAAAACAACCCACAAGCCCATCGACTGGTTTTTTGAACATTATATCAAACAGAACAACCACGATGATTTTTCGATAAAAGGAAAAAAAGTGGATAAAAACGCTTACAAGATTTCTGTGACAAGTACGAACAATAACCTAGCTGTTCCTTTTTCAGTAACAAAAACTAACGGTGCGAAAAGTACTGTATGGCTAACTCCAAAAGACCTTCCCTACAATGCGGTATTCGATAAAACAAAAACAGCATCCATAACACTTAACAAAGCACATCTGATTCCAGAGCTGTCACTTAATAACAACAGTTTTAATCTTGGGAGAACATTTTTTAGAAATAATTTACAACTAAAGCTGTTGCAAGACATTCCAAAAAGTGGCAAATCCATTGTATTGGTATCTCCTGAGTTTGGATACAACATTTACGACGGGCTTATGGCAGGAATTACACTTGGCAACAGCAGTTTACTGAGCAACAATTTTCGGTATAAGATAAGCCCGTTCTACGGCTTAAAAAGCAAACAATTCAACGGAATGGCATTTGGTGTAACAAATCTTTTTCACGAAAAAAAATCACATTATTTAACTCGATTTACACTCTTTGGTTCATCTTACCATTACGAACCCGAAAAGCGGTATAGTATTTTCACGCCCTCGGTGGAGTTTTTCTACCGACCCAAAGGAATACAAAACAACCACCGATCTAGTCTTTTGGTACGCCACGTGTCCGTTAATCTACAAGACTTACCCATTGACGATGAAAGAAGGAATTATGGCGTATCTGTAGCATCTTTTAAATCAAAAAATGGCAATGCTTTGGAAAACGTATTTTACAGAGTTGAGCTTCAATGGGCAAGTGCTTTTAAAAAGGCTAGTATTGAGACGGAATACATTGTTTATTATTTGCCTAACAGAAGAGCAGCTTTTAGAATTTTTGGTGGAAGTTTTTTGCAAAACAATTTAAACGACAGTTATTTTGATTTCAATACCTCTAAAGTCAATGATTACCTATTTCAGTATGATTTGTATGGCCGCTCAGAAAGTCAGGGATTTTTCAGTCAGCAGTACATCAAAGCAGGTGGTGGCTTACGCACTTCTGGCGAAGTTGGTGGTGCAAACCGTTGGTTGATTACATCTCAAGTTTCCACAACACTTTGGCGTTGGATTGAGGGCTATGCTGAAATCGGCTGGATTAAGAATACAAATCACAAAGCCCACACCCACTGGGGAACGGGTGTTTCGATGAATATTATTCCCGATTTTTTTGAAATTCATTTTCCCCTTTACGATGCTACAGGCAACTTGATGCAAAAAAGAGCTTATGCAAATCAAATTCGATTTCAATTATCATTAAGCCCATCTGGACTTGTCCGTTTGTTTTCTCGTACTTGGTTTTAATACCATCGTATCCATACATTTTTCGTAAATTTGCACTGTTTTATGAAAAGCGTAAACCTTGCCTCATCGAAGGGAACCTTCGAAGATTTTAAAAATGATATCCTCAACGATTTCTACATTGCCTCGTTGAGCAGGCAGGTAAGTATTCTTGGTAGAAAAGAAGTACTCTCGGGTAAAGGCAAATTTGGCATTTTTGGCGACGGCAAAGAATTGGCACAAATTGCTATGGCAAAGGTGTTTCAAAACGGTGATTTTCGCTCTGGGTATTACCGTGATCAAACGTTTATGATGGCAATTGGTGCGCTAAAACCCAATCATATTTTTGCCAGTGTTTATGGGCATGCCGACCCCATTGCCGAGCCCATGTCTTCGGGTCGTCAAATGGTAGGTCATTTTAACACAGATACTCTAGACAAGGAGGGAAATCTTCTTCCTCTTGCCACAACAAAAAACGCTTTTTCAGATGTGTCGTGTACCGCTGCACAAATGCCTCGTTTGTTGGGGTTGGCACATGCTTCTAAATTGTTTAGAAAAGTTGCATCCATGAAAGATGAAAATCTTTCTAACGATGGAAATGAGATCGCTTGGGGCACCATAGGGAACGCTAGCACTAGTGAAGGTTTGTTTTTTGAAACCCTAAATGCTGCAGGCGTTTTGCAAGTTCCGCTTGTCATTAGTGTTTGGGACGATGGCTATGGTATTTCAGTGGACAACTCCCACCAGACGGTTAAGGAAAGCATTTCAAAAGCCATGGCAGGGATGCAGCGCAACGCCTCAGAAAATGGACTTGAAATTATTGAAGTTAAGGGGTGGAATTACGCTTCCTTAATCGATGCCTACACCCGTGCAAGCGAATTGGCGCGCACCCAACATATTCCTGTCTTGGTGCATGTTACCGAACTCACCCAACCCTTAGGGCATTCTACTTCAGGCTCACATGAACGTTACAAATCTGATGCGCGTTTGGCGTGGGAAAAAGAATTCGATTGCAATGCCACTTTTAAGGCTTGGATACTTTCACAAAACATCGCTACTGAAGAGGAAGTAACCCAACTTGAGCTAAAAGCTGTGCAGGAAGCTAAAGAAGCCCGATTAGCGGCATGGAATGCTTATTTGGCACCCATTGAGGTTGAACGAAAGGAAGCCCTTGATTTGATCGAAGTGTTGTCAAAAAATACGCCTTTAAGTACTTCTCTAAACGGACTGACTGGCTTGCTTTCAAAGAAAAACATCAGCTACCGCAAATCGATTTATACTGCTGTTCGTGAAGCCCTTTGGCTCACTCGGAATGAACATTTAGAATCACGAGCGGCATTGTCACGTTGGTGGAAAACCAAACACAAAGAAACCCAAACGCTTTACAGCGATTCACTCTATAACGAGTCTCCAACTTCTTGTTTGAATGTTACTACAAAACCTGCAAAATATGCAGAGGATGCTGCAGTAACAGATGGACGAATCGTACTTCGTGACAATTTTAAAGCACTGCTTCAAAAATACCCTAAATTACTTGTCTTTGGAGAAGATAGCGGTAAAATTGGAGATGTTAACCAGGGTTTAGAGGGCTTACAAGAGCTGTTTGGCGAAGAACGTGTTGCCGACCGAGGTATCCGCGAAGCTACTATTATTGGCGAAGGTATTGGTATGGCATTTCGGGGATTACGCCCTATTGCTGAAATTCAATATTTGGATTATGTGTTGTATGCCTTGCAAATTCTAAGCGATGATTTGGCATCACTACACTACCGCACACGTGGAAAACAGGCTGCGCCACTTATTGTAAGAACACGTGGACATCGTTTGGAAGGTATTTGGCATTCGGGTTCGCCTATGGGCGGTTTGGTTTCCTTACTCCGAGGTATGTTTATTTTAGTGCCCCGTAACCTAACCCAAGCTGCTGGTATGTACAATACGCTTTTGGAAGGACAAGACCCGGCGCTAGTTATTGAGCCATTAAATGGCTATCGTTTAAAAGAAAAAATTCCCGAAAACTTAGGTGATTTTACGGTGCCTATTGGCGTTGCTGAACAGCTTGCTACCGGTACAGACATAACGGTAGTTTCTTATGGGTCTACGCTTCGATTGGTTGAAGGAGCAGCGAAAACATTAGCCCAAATGGGGATTCATGTAGAAGTGATTGATGTGCAGTCGCTAATCCCTTTTGACACCACGAGCGTTATTGGCGCTAGTGTGCAAAAAACAAACCGTTTGCTTATCGTAGACGAAGATGTTCCCGGTGGTGGAAGTGCTTATATCATAAGCCAATTGTTGGAAAAGCAAAACATCTACCAACACTTAGATAGCGAACCCAAACTACTCACCGCAAAAGACCATCGTCCAGCCTACGGTACCGATGGCGATTACTTCTCAAAACCTTCTTTAGACGATATTGTAGAGGCTGTGTATGCCATGATGCATGAGGCAAAACCAGGTCAGTTTCCAGAACTTTAGTTAATACTTGTTTGCCTATGGCAGAGGCAATAGTGATTAGGCAAAAGGCAATAGTTATTCGTTAATAGGCAAAAGGCAGTAGTATGTCACTTCGAGTAAATTTCACGAATTGAAAAGATGTAAAATTTGTATCGAGAAGTGTCTTTCCGCAGGCAGGTGTCCCGACGAAATATCGGGATGT
>JBMYLU010000053.1:0-6069 GCA_049596595.1 Flavobacteriaceae bacterium
TCCATAACCAAAACCTCCCGCCTCATAATTTGTGCGCATAGCATGACGGATTGTTGGGGTTGCATATAAAAAGTGCACGGGTTTTCTCTGTGATGGCTGCCTCAATGGTTTCAATATCTGGCAACGCAAATTGGCTTTCAAAAGTAGAAGGGATTCCGACTACTTTTACCCCACAAGCAGCTGCAAAAGTTTCGTAATTGGCATAAAAGGGTTCAGGTATGATAAGTTCATCACCTTCGTTGGTAATGCAGTCCAGTGCCATAATAATGGCTTCGCTAGCTCCCGTTGTTACCAAAATATCCTCGGGGCGTAACAAAATATCAGACTGCTTGTAATACGTTACTAGCTTTTCACGAAAAGTACGAGAGCCTTCAGAGGGACCATATGCGATAATCGCTTCGCTAAACGAAGAAATTGCCTGCAAGGCACTCTCAGGGCTAGGTAAATCGGGTTGCCCAATATTTAAGTGGTACACTTCTACACCTCGTTCTTTGGCTAGAGTAGCTTGGTGGGCTAGCTTACGAATGGGTGACGTGGGTAAATTGGCTCCTTTACGCGAAATGCTAGGCATTGACAAATGTTTTGCCTGCAAAGATGCGAAAAAATGAGCGTGTTAGAAGATAAATTAAGCGAAAGCTAGCCAGTTTTATTCTTCGGGTTCCTGTACTTCTCCTTTAATTTTAAGTGCGACCACGCCATTAGAGGCATTTGAAGCAACAGTAATCGTTTTTCGAATTGGCCCCACACGTTCAGTATCGTATTTAACTTCAATAACATCTGAAGCTCCTGGAGCAATAGGCGCCTCAGGTTTTTTAGGAATCGTACATCCACAAGAAGAACGCACTTGCGTAATTTCTAAATCGGCAGTTCCAGTGTTAGTAAAAGTAAACTGACGGACACCATTATCTCCTTTGGCAATGGTACCGTAATCAATGACTAGGGTATCAAAAGTAATGGTTGCAACCTCTTGAGCAACAGAAATATAGCCAGCTGCAATAAACAAAACGGAAAGAATAATTTTTTTCATGACATTAAATTTGGTTGAACTAAAGTACTAAATCTTAAGTACTACACAAAATTTACGCTTTCAATTTCACCGCCCTATGCCTACATTTGCCGATAATAAACACAGTTCATGACCATTCCGCCTAAGTTTACGCCCTCTTCTGTAGAACAAAAATGGTATGACTACTGGCTAAAGAACAAGTATTTTCAGTCAATTCCAGATGAAAGAAAGCCATACACTATTGTAATTCCTCCACCAAATGTAACAGGGGTCTTGCACATGGGACACTTGATGAACAATACTTTGCAAGACGTATTGATTCGTCGTGCACGAATGCGCGGCTACAACGCTTGTTGGGTGCCCGGCACCGACCATGCCTCTATTGCCACCGAAGCTAAAGTGGTAAACAAACTCAAAAATCAAGGTATTGATAAAAATGACATTGGACGAGAAGCTTTTTTGGACCATGCTTGGGATTGGACACATGAACACGGAGGAATAATCCTGGAGCAATTAAAGAAATTGGGTTGCTCATGTGATTGGGATCGAACCAAATTTACCCTCGACGACGATATGTCCAAATCGGTTATTAAGGTCTTTTGTGATTTGTACGAACAAGGGCTTATTTATCGTGGCTACCGTATGGTGCACTGGGACCCTGAAGCACAAACTACACTCTCTGACGAAGAGGTTATTTATGAGGAAAAACAGGGTAATTTATACCACATCGCCTACGCTATTGAAGGAAGTGATGAAAAAGTAATTGTAGCCACCACCCGTCCCGAAACCCTTTTTGGGGATACAGCGGTAGCCATTCATCCTGAAGATGAACGCTATTTGGCACTTCACGGCAAAAAGGCAATAGTTCCACTTGTGAATAGGATTGTACCCATCATTACCGATGACTATGTAAGCCTAGAAATGGGAACAGGCTGCCTAAAAGTTACGCCCGCACATGACGAAAACGATAAGTTACTAGGCGATAAGCACCAACTCGAATTTATCGATATTTTTAAACCGGATGCTACCCTTAATCGGGAAGGATTGCACTATGAAGGACAAGACCGATTTGCTGTGCGCAAGGCAGTTGTAAAGGAGTTGGAAGCAAATGGAAGCTTGGTCAAAGTTACCCCGCACACGCATAAAGTGGGAACTTCGGAGCGAACTAAAGCTGTAGTAGAGCCGCGCTTGTCAGACCAGTGGTTTCTAAAAATGGAAACCTTGGCAAAACCCGCTATTGACGCGGTGGAAAGTGGCGATGTGCAGTTGGTGCCTCAAAAATTTATTAACACCTACCGCCATTGGATGAACAATATTCGGGATTGGAATATCTCACGTCAATTGTGGTGGGGGCATCAAATTCCTGCCTATTATTATGGCGATGCCAATGAAAATGTAGTGGTTGCTTCTTCCAAAGATGAAGCCCTTGAAAAAGCCAAAGCTGCCTCTGGAAATGCTGCACTCTCGCTCAACGATTTGACACAAGACGAAGACGTACTTGACACCTGGTTTTCTTCGTGGTTGTGGCCCATTTCGGTGTTTAATGGGGTGCTAGAACCTGACAACAAGGAGATATCGTATTACTACCCTACGCAAGAATTGGTTACCGGACCGGATATTTTATTCTTTTGGGTGGCACGAATGTTGATGTCTGGGTATGCACTACGCAATGAAAAACCGTTTTCACATGTGTACTTGACGGGTTTGGTGCGCGACAGTCAAGGAAGGAAAATGTCAAAGCAACTTGGAAACTCCCCAGATGCGATAAAGCTCATGGAAACCTATGGTGCAGATGGTGTTCGTGTTGGATTACTCCTGAGTGCCGCTGCGGGTAACGATTTGTTGTTTGATGAAAATTTATGCCAGCAGGGTAAAAATTTTGCCAATAAAATTTGGAATGCCTTTCGATTGGTGCAAAGCTGGAACGTTGATGAAAACCTTCCGCCTTGTGAAACCGCTGCGCTGGGCTTGGAGTGGTACACGGCAAAATTCCAACAAACCCTTAATGTTATTGACGACCACTTTAGTAAATACCGTATTTCCGATGCGCTGATGGCGACCTATAAACTCATTTGGGATGATTTTTGCTCATGGCTATTAGAGATTGTAAAACCTGCCTATGGTACTGGAATAGACACCAAAACCTATAAAAAGGTTTGTGGATTATTTGAAGACAACTTACGATTATTACATCCCTTTATGCCCTTTTTGTCTGAGGAATTGTGGCATGCGTTAAAGGCACGAACCGAAGATGAAGCTTTAATTGTTTCAGATTGGCCCACTCAATCAGCGGTCAATGATGATATCTTATCACGTTTTGATCATACTGCAGAATTGATTGCCCAACTACGAACCCTGCGCAAAAATCAAAACCTATCGTTTAAAGAATCCATTGCTATTGTTGAAGTTAAAAACGACGCTATTTCGTTGCGTCCAATTGTAACAAAACTGGCAAATGTGGCGTCTTGGAAATTAACGGATACATCGCCCGAGCAATCCCTTTCTTTCAGAGTAAATACACATGAATATTTTGTTCCTGTGGAGGCATCAAACCTTGAAGAAGAGCGCCAAAAGATGGAAGAGGAGCTTGCCTATCAAGAAGGGTTTTTAAAAGCTGTTGAGAAAAAGCTTTCTAACGAACGCTTTGTGTCAAATGCTCCGCAACAAGTGGTGGATTTGGAACGCAAAAAAGCTGCAGATGCACAAGAAAAAATCGATGCACTCAAAGCGCGATTAGCTGCGCTTTAAGGAGCTGTTTTATCCGAAATTAGGGTAACACCTCCCTTTACCTTTTGACCTATTTCCACATTCACAGGCGTGTTAGGGGGTAAAAATATATCTACCCTAGAGCCAAATTTGATAAAACCAGCATCGGTTCCCTGAATGGCTTGATCCCCTTTTTTGGCATAGTTTACGATTCTTCGTGCTAATGCGCCCGCAATTTGGCGGTACAACACATCGCCAAAGCTTGGATTGTTTACGACAATGGTGGTGCGCTCATTTAGCGTAGACGATTTTGGATGCCACGCCACCAAATACTTTCCGGGATGATATTTGCTGAACACCACTTCGCCCGAAACAGGATAGCGCGTTACATGAACATTTAATGGCGACATAAAAATGGATACCTGCAACCGTTTTCCTTTAAAATATTCAGGCTCCTCAACTTCTTCAATAATAACTACTTTTCCGTCAACAGGGGCAATAACTGCGTCGGTTCGAGCTAAAGTCGGTCGGCTTGGATTTCTAAAAAATTGAAGAATGAGGACTAAAAAAAGAAGAAGCCCAACGTGCAACAATAGCCGTAGCCATTTTAGTGCAATAAACTGTTCAACAAGTAACGCAGCAGTTGTAATGAGTACAAAACTGACAATGATGATGGCAAATCCTTCTTTATGAAACATATTCAAATAAAAATAATAAAAGTGTAAAAACGGGTACGGCCAATAGAGTGCTGTCTATTCGGTCATACATACCGCCATGCCCCGGCAGAATGGTGCCGCTGTCTTTGACTTCACACTGCCGCTTTAGTTTGGATTGTACCAAATCGCCCAAGCTTGCCATAATAGCCGTAACAAGAATGATTGGAAGAGTCGTATTGGTGGTAAATATATTGAAATACGCACTAAAATAGGTCATGATGAGTATGGTAAAAACGAGCCCGCCTAAGCTGCCTTCAATTGTTTTATTGGGTGAAATGGCGGGTGCTAATGGATGCTTTCCCAACCTCGAACCCACCAAAAAAGCTGCGCTATCGTTTATCCAAATAATACCAAATACAAATGCCACGAGTTCGGGTTTTTTTGTGCCTAGAACGGTCAATAGAACCATAGGTATAGCTACCCCAATTAGACACAGTGTTGTGATAAAAGATTTTCCAATAAAAAACGCTGTTTTTCTACTGAGATAGATTAGCGAAAAAAGCACCCCTATTATACCAAGCATTAGGGTTACTGTTTCTGCAGCCTTACCGTCTGTAGTAGCCCATAAAATAACTGGAAAAAAAAGATAAGCTAGTGGTGTTTTTTGCCCTGAAATACGTTGAATTTCTTTAAGTGCCAACGTGGTCATGATACATATAATCAAGGAGAATAAATCCCCGCCTATAAATAGGCTACCCATAAGCAGCCCAACATAAAAAAGCGAAGTAAGTGAACGAACGATGAGGTTCATGAAAAATCTTCAAGCAATAACAAATACACTTCTTTTACACCACTACCGTAATTCATGTAGTTGTCTTCCGCTAGCACTTCAGTTTTAAACTGTTTTATTGAGGTAATATTTAAAGGAATATTCTCAGCGTAACGATGTTTAATATTTTTTAATGCGTCGGAGACTGTTTTTGAAAATTGGCGCGTTCCTGCTAGTATGACAAGTGTTTCTGGAAGGTCAGAAAGTTTATTAGAGCCCAATTGATGTTCGCAAACAACAATACTTCCGTCATAGGCAACTAAAGATTCGCAACCACACAACATGATTTTAGCATTCAGATTGGTTTTTGTGAGTGTAATTCCAGTATCTAGCTTTTTAGCTATTTCTTGGTCTAAACAAAGCAGTTCGCGTACCTCGGAGGGATATTCTTTAACAACGTCATTAAATGCACTTTTGGCGTCTTCAAGTTGTTCGCAATACACAAATTTACCG
Organism: Flavobacteriaceae bacterium; assembly: GCA_049596595.1. Classification (GTDB taxonomy): domain Bacteria; phylum Bacteroidota; class Bacteroidia; order Flavobacteriales; family Flavobacteriaceae; genus UBA7446. The sequence continues at coordinate 5,651 of JBMYLU010000053.1, forward strand.
CCACGTTTTGTGAATTTTTCGGCAAAAGTTTGTTCAACAGGAACCTCCTTATGTGGCATGTGAGGACCTCTTTCCTCTACCTCCTCTTCTTTAGAAGTAGTCTTATTTCCGAACAATTTTGACCAAAATGTACTCACCTAATACGCTTGACATACAAAGGTAACAAAACCAAATTTAGTTATCGCTTTTTGGTTTGCTAGAATGTGCTTCTTTGGTCTTAGCAGTAGTGCGCTTTCGGGTGTTGGTTTTGGGTGCAACATCATTTTTTTCTTCTGATGTCTCTTCCTTTTCGAAGGGGCGTTTTCCAAAAATACGCTCTAAATCGTCTTTAAAAATAACTTCTTTTTCAAGTAAATGCTCAGCAAGCTCTGTTAGTTTGTTTTTGTGTTTTTTTAGAATTTGAATCGCACGCTTATATT
>JBMYLU010000054.1:0-5963 GCA_049596595.1 Flavobacteriaceae bacterium
AGCTGCTCAACAGATGGGGGTAGCGCATATAAAAGAGGCAACAATAAAGATTCATCTGCTAACACTACTGCTGTATTAGACCAATCATCAGTCGAGTTTAATTCCGCTAACAACGCCCCCAATTGTTTGGCTTGTCCTAGTTGCTGTTGAACTTCGATGACCCGTATTTTTTTGGGTTGCTGAAACAGGTCATGCGTCTGATCGAAAGAACGGCCTTTATACTGGTGCCAACGCGTTGAATAGTCCCTTATAAATGCCCCTGCTTGATGGTATTTATTGTCCATCATTTGTTTGTCTATGTCCCAAAAAATCTGGGCGCGACCTTGCGCCAACAACTCCAGTATAATGTGCTCCTCGCTTGGGCTTAGGGCATTAAACCCACAAAAAATAAATTGGCTTCCTTTTTTGTGTTGGACATAATTTTCCAAAAGCTGTACGGCTGATCTGTAGCTCATCCCTGGGGTAGACAGTCCTTTTTGCTCTAATCTTGCCATAAAATCCTCATACATTAGAGGTAATTCTTGCCAAAACCCGACATAATTTTTGACAATCTCATCTTCTTGTTTTCCCCACGCCCTAATTTTATGTAACGAGCTGAGGTATGAAAAAAACGACTCCCTGTCTAAAAGATACTGGTCCATAGCGTTGAGGTCTTTCAACAATGTAGAAGACCAGCCCAAAAACACCTCAAAGGTGTCTGGTGAATCCGAATGCGTTGTTGCACAATAACTTTCATACAACGTGCGCTGTTGTTGCAACTCCGTGGCATTTATTGTGGTGCTAATTGACGCCATAAAATCGTCAATACTCATCATCTCAGGAAGTATAAGGGGACCACTAAGTACTTGTGTAAGCTCTCTTTGTAGAAATAACTTTGCGCGTCGGCTTGGAAAAACAAAACACATGTCTTCCCAATTTGGGTTTTGACCCATAAGTTGTTCTAGTACGCTTCCAAGAAAAGAATTAGGCATACCCTAAAATAAAAAAACGCGGTGAAATCACCGCGTCTTTATGCTTTAAAATTGTTTTGGGAAATTAGTTTACCACTTTGAACTCTACTCGGCGGTTGATTGCTCGACCTTCTTCTGTATCGTTACTTGCTTTTGGTTTAGCCTCACCAAAAGCTTTAGTGCTTAGGCGGTTAGCGTCTATACCAAGATTTACCAAATACTTTTTAATAGAGTTTGCACGATTGTTGGAAAGTGGGTTGTTGAACGACTCCTCACCTGTATTATCCGCATGACCTTCTATGCTTATGTTAGCCTCTGAGTTCGCCAACAACACTTTAAGAACCGTTGAAAGGCGTTGAACGTCTTGAGAGTCAATATTATACTTTTCCAAGTCAAAATTGATATCATAATCTGCCAACATAGAAAGTGGATATTCTGGACAACCATTATTAGAGGCAGGACCTGCAACTGCTGGGCAGTTGTCATCTTTGTCTGCTACACCATCGGCATCGGCATCTGGACATCCATTTGTTGCGCTACCTCCTGCTGCGTTAGGACAAGCGTCATCGGCATCAGTAATACCATCGCCATCAGCGTCTGGGCAACCGTTTAAAGCGGCTACACCAGCCACATTAGGACATGCGTCATCACTGTCTTTGATTCCATCACCATCGGCATCAGGACACCCATTTAAGGCTGCCAATCCAGGAGTAAGTGGACAGTCGTCGTCGCTGTTTCTAATACCATCTCCATCATCGTCAGGACATCCATCAAGACTTGCAAGACCAGCTACTTCTGGACAAGCATCAACGCTATCTTTAACGCCGTCTCTATCAACATCGCCATCGCCAAAAGCAAAAGACAAACCAACAAGGTGCTGTAGATGTCTGTTTGAACCATCTTTATTTCCTAAAAGGGCGTCTAATTCTTTTGAGTAGACTTTTGCAGTTGTCTTTAGCGTAAGCGCAAGACCATCGTTGAACCAATAGTTTAAACCAACACCTCCATAAACATTAAAGAAATCTTCGCTTTCAGTGGAAAATCCAGTTAACCCATCTGAGTAACCAACACCTGCACGAAGTGTAGGCTCAAAATTTCCTAAGTCGTCAAGTATTTGTTTTGCAGATAAGGACGCTCCCAAATCAATTCCATAATAAAAATCTTCTGCTCCTGAGGTTCGGTCGATACTGTTGAATGTTCCCGCTAAGTCAACCGAGAATCCTCCTCCAATATATCGGGAAACTTCTAGATAAGAGAATCCAGAGAAAATTTGTGCCTCTGAGTCTTTTCCGTCTGAACCTCTTGGATCAAGCTGTACAGCGTTGGTTCCAACAGTAATTTTCCAAGGATTCGCATCATTTTGTGCTACAACGCTTGTTGAAACAACAAGAATGAGCATGGCAAAAAAATAATTTTTCATTTCTATTTTTGTAAGAGTTTATGCAAAACTAATAAAAAACGCGGTGAAATCACCGCGTTTTTATCTATTATTAAGAAAGTGTTTAAATTAGTTGGCAACTTTAACTTCAACTCTTCGGTTGGCTGCGCGCCCTTCTTTTGTCGAATTACTTGCTTTTGGCATGGTTTCGCCAAATGCTTTTGTGCTTAGGCGGCTTGCGTTAATTCCAGCATCTTTCAAATGCTTTTTAACGTATTTCGCACGCTTTTCAGAAAGTGATTTGTTGTAAGTGGCAGAGCCTGTACTATCGGTGTGGCCCTCAATGCTAACATTTGTTCCTGAGTTTGCTGTTAACACATTTACAACTGTATTCAAGCTGCTTTTTAATTCCTTAAGCGAATCCACATTATGCTCGTCAGTATCAAAATAAATGGTAAACCCATTTAATAAGGACAATGGATACTTTGGCATTTTTACTTCTGGATTTTTCGGAGTTTCAGGATTAACTTCTGGACAACCGTTATTCGAAGATGGACCTGCTTCTCTAGGGCAATCGTCATTTGCGTCTGCAATACCATCACCATCTGTGTCAGGACATCCTCTTAAAGATGCCACACCCGCAACATTTGGACAAGCATCTTCTGCATCCTTAATACCATCACCATCTGCATCAGGACAACCATTAAGGGTTGCTAATCCTGCAGAAAGTGGACAATCGTCATCGCTGTTTCTTATACCATCTCCATCATCATCTGGACAACCACTTAGGCTTTCTAGACCTGGCACATCAGGGCATGCATCCTCATCATCATTAACACCGTCCTTATCTGCATCGTTTCCTTTACCAAAAGCAAAAGACAACCCCGCAACATGTTGAAGGTGGCCTAATCCACCATCGCCATTAGCGATCAGTTTGTCAAATTCTTTTACATACGATTTAACTGTCGATCTTAACGTTAGTGCTACTGCGTCGTTAAACCAGTAGTTTAGACCGAGTCCCCCATAGATGTTAAAAAAATCATCCCCAAGTGGAGAAAAACCGCTAAGACCGCCTGAAAGACCTACACCTAAACGTAAGGTTGGCTCAAATTTTCCTAAGTCAATGATTTGATTTGCGGAAAGAGATGTTCCCAAGTCTATTCCGTAGTAAAGATCCTCTGCTCCGGAAGTACGCTCCAAATTATTTAATGACCCTGCTAAATCAAGCGAGAATCCTGCGCCGAGGTACCGTGAAACTTCCAAGTAAGAAAAGTTTGGAGAAATTTGAGTCTCTGTGTCTTTACTGCTAGAGCCCACAGGGTCAACTTCAATGGCATTAGTACCCACTGTTATTTTCCATGGATTTGCCTCATTTTGTGCATAAGCACTTGTTGACAATACTACAAAAAGTAGCATGCTAGATATATAATATTTCATAGTGAAAGTAGATTAAATGTTCGCTAGCGAAAATACTAAACTTCTTTTAAAAAAATTGTTTTTTTTGCATAAACAAGTGTAATTTGTTTAACTTTTAACATTGCTTTTTCTAAAAGCTTAGCATATTCGTAAATTTGGGTTTTGTGGTCGTCTTTATACCCTCCTGTTTTATAGTCTAACAATAGCACTTCATTGTCTTTTGTAATCACAAATCGATCTGGACGCACAATTTCGCCCTGTTCGGTAAGCAAAGGGCGTTCGCAGTAAACCCTGTTGGCAGGGTCAAAAAACGCTCTAAGCTTTTCGTGTTGGACAATGGATTTTAGCTGTTCTTGAAGCCGAATATAGTTACTTTGGCTCAACAATTCTTTAGCATTAGACGTAGCAATGGCATGTTCTAGGTCTTGTGGCACTTCAACATTTGCCATAATCTCATGAAACAACAATCCATATTTTACATCTTCTGAGCCGATTTCCCTTTGAGGCATAGTGCTGTTTACATTTAATTCATTAAACTCCCACGGTGTTGTAATCGTTTCTCTAAAGTTGTCGTCCGAGGTGTTTGTTTGTCGTGCTCCAATCTCAATTATGTTGCCTAAAAGCCCAGGTATCACTTGGGCAAAAACATCTGAGAGGCTTTTGGGAAAAGCGTCTTCTTTTCCTGTTCCTGTTAGAATATGCAATTCATTAACAGGGCGAGTCATTCCTACATAAAGCGTGTTAAGCGTATCCATCACGGCTTCGGCATAGCGCTTGTGATAAATTTCCATTGCCTGATTACTCAGCGATTCCAGCTTGGGCAATACGGGTATTAACATCTTATCAAAAGGTTTGTATTCTTCTTTCGGTAACGGAAACCAAGCATAGGTTTTGTTTCTGTCCATCCATACACTATCAGCAAAAGGAAGAATAACGATTGGAAAGGCCAACCCTTTTGATTTGTGCAATGTCATAATTTGTACTGCATTTCTGCCCTCGGGAGGAAGTACTTTCCACGTGTCTCTGTTTTGTTCCCAATGGGCTAGCAATTGCGCAGCTGTTGCTTCTTTCTTGTTTTCAAGCTTAAGGACTTCATCCAAAAATGCTTGGATGTGGGCGGTGAGATTTTCTGTAAGAGAAAATGCCCAAACAGCATATTCCAAAGCGGCATAGAGCGTCAGCCGTTGAAATTTATCAAATTCGAATTTTTGTTGGGTTAATTCTCTTAACACATCGCTAAGAGGTCGTGTTGACTGTTTTTGAGTCCATGAAAAAGGATCTGATTCTTGCAGGGCAAAACGCTCTAAAACAGCATAGCGACTCGTTTGGTTCTTTGGCTCTAGACGAAGCTTGACCAAGTGAATTAAAAACTGAACTTCTGGACTTTGCCCAACAGACAAAGAATCTGTTGAGGTAATTGAAATTCCAGCTTCAGTTAATGCTTTTGCAATACTTTCTCCTTGTTTGTTTTTTCGAACTAGGACACAAATATCTCTGTAGGAGTAGCCTTGCTCCACACAATCGTTTACTCTTGAAACAACCGCTTTCTGATAGGCTGCAAATTGATCTTCTTTGTTCTTTCCCTCAACAGTTGAAATCGTAATATAGCCTCCCCCCTTTTTGTGTGGCACTTGATCACACGAATTCATATAAAGTTTTTGTTGTTCGTTAAGGGGTAAATATTTCGCTGCTTTGGTAAAAAAGCTGTTATTAAAAGACACTATGTTTTCTGTGCTTCGAAAGTTGGTAGGTAAATTTTCTACAATCGGCTCAATAGCGAATGGAGTTTGCTTGTTTGTAAGCTTCATAAACTGCTCTGGGTTTCCTCCTCTCCAGCGGTAAATGGACTGTTTGGCATCGCCTACCAATATCAAAGACCCCTCTATTTGGTCGTCTTCGATGGCATTTGAAAATAACGGGTGTAAATTTGACCATTGCAGTTCTGAGGTGTCTTGAAACTCGTCCATAAAAAAATGCTGATACATTATCCCAAGACGCTCATAAATAAAGGGCGTTGGCGTGTCCTTAATATTTTCTGAAATTTGCTTGTTAAAAAACCCCAAAAGGCGGGTGTTTCTTTCTTGCTGAAGCGTCTTTAATTCGTTACCTATATGTTGCATCAACGAAAGCGGAACGATACTCCTTCGAAGCTCTTCAAAAAGCACTACTCTACTCAACTGCTGGCTATACGCTTGCAATACGTCGATGATATCTGCAGC
>JBMYLU010000055.1:0-5926 GCA_049596595.1 Flavobacteriaceae bacterium
AGCAAGCGTTTGAAAATGAAACCTGCCGATTTTGAAGCGACTTATCTCCGTGTTGATGAAGATAATGATCGTGTGTTGCAACAATTGCCGTGTCCTTTTTTGGGTGCTGACAATTATTGCAATATCTATGAAGACCGACCCAAGGCGTGTCGAGAGTTTCCCCACACAGACCGACCTAAATTCCATCAAATTGCCAATATCACCCAAAAAAATGTAGCAGTTTGCCCCGCGGTGTTCACCATAGTGGAGCGTTTAAAAACGGAACTTCCCTTATAAAATTTCCCTAACTTAGGGCGTTAATTATTTTTTGTGCGCTTTACCTGGTTTATAGCTCGTAGAATTATCGGACAGCGTTCGCACCGCAGTAGTGTGTCTGGACCTATTATTACCATTGGTATTATTGCCATTGCGTTGGGCGTAATTACCATGCTTATTGCTTTGGGAACCGGAGTTGGGCTTAAAAATAAAATAGGGGATAAGGCCGCTGCCTTTAGTGGGCACATTCGGGTAACGACCCTTGAAAACAGCCAACGCGTGGAAACCTTAAAACCTTTAGATGATGCGGATGAAATTCGTAAAGCTATAGCTCTGCAATCCGATATCACTTCTGCTCAGGAAGTGGCGTATGTCCCCGGTGTGATGCTTAATCATAAGGGCTTTGACGGCATTGTTTTTAAGGGGATTGATACCTCATTTAATCAAGACTTCTTTTCTTTTTTTGGCGTTACGGATAGTGTTGCGCCACTTCAAAAAAATGATATTTGGATTTCTTCAGAAATAGCCAAAAAGTTATTGCTTAAGGTTGGCGACCGTGTTCCGCTGTATTTTGCTTCGGAGCAAACGACTATGCCCAAACGCCGAACGTGTACCGTGGTTGGTGTTTTTAGTACAGGCTTTTCAGATTACGACCAAACCTATGTGCTTGGGCATTTGGATATCGTGCGTTCGTTGTATGGTTGGGAGCAAGACCAAGTGGGAGCCTTTGAGCTTTTTTTAGATGATGATACCCAACTTACTGAACAATCAGATGCGCTTTACGATAGCATTGATGCCCTTGTCGATGTGCAGCATATAGAGGAGCAATTCCCTGAAATTTTTAATTGGATTCGGCTGTTTGGCACAAACATCTCATTGATTATCATTATTATGATTGTTGTGGGCGGTGTGAATATGATTACTGCCCTGCTTGTTCTTATTTTAGAGCAAACACAGCTTATTGGCATCACACGTATGTTGGGTGCACGGGTTCGCTCGTTGCAGCACCTTTTTCTCATTCAGGGGGCATACCTTATCGGTGTCGGGCTTTTTTGGGGAAACCTTATCGGCTTAGGATTACTCTTTTTACAACAAAAAACAGGGTTTGTCACCCTTGATCCCAATACATACTATGTCGCAAAAGTTCCTGTTTATATGGATATTACAACGGTGCTTTGGCTCAACGGGCTCACGTTACTGATCTGTATGGTACTACTAGTGCTTCCGTCATTTATCATTGCAAGAATCCCACCCACGCAAGCACTTAAAATCAATCCTTAGGCATTGGTTTGCTTTTAGGCATTGTCTACCTTTGCCACATGCAATATGTAAATAATATTCTTGAAACGATTGGCAATACACCGCTGATTCGCTTAAATAAAATCACCGCTGAAATAGAGGCTTTGGTATTGGCTAAAGTGGAGTATTTTAATCCGGGAAGTTCTGTCAAAGACCGCATGGCACTAAAAATGGTGGAAGATGCCGAAGCTGACGGTCGCCTTAAACCTGGAGGTGTTATTGTAGAAGGAACTTCTGGAAATACAGGAATGGGATTGGCACTGGCTGCCATAGTAAAAGGGTATAAACTTATTTGTGTTTCAACAGATAAGCAATCCAAAGAAAAGTTTGATATTCTGCGTGCTGTAGGCGCCGAGGTTATCGTTTGCCCTACAGATGTAGCCCCCGATGACCCACGCTCGTACTATTCCACTTCAAAACGCATTGCCGAGGAAACACCTAATGCATGGTATGTAAATCAGTATGACAATCCTTCAAATGCCGTAGCGCATTATGAGCAAACGGGACCAGAAATTTGGAAACAAACCGATGGTAAAATTACCCATTTTGTTGTGGGTGTAGGAACAGGCGGTACCATTTCTGGTGTTGCCAAATACCTTAAAGAGAAAAACCCTGATATTAAAATTTGGGGGATTGATACTTATGGTTCGGTATTTAAAAAATATCATGAAACGGGCATTTTTGATGAGAAAGAAATTTACCCATACATTACCGAGGGGATTGGCGAAGACATACTTCCCGAAAATGTGGATTTTGACCTTATAGATGCGTTTGAAAAAGTAACCGACAAAGACGCTGCGGTATACACCCGAAAGCTAGCGCGCGAAGAGGGTATTTTTGCAGGCAACTCTTGTGGCGCAGCCGTAAAGGGTGTGTTGCAACTCAAACACCACTTTGGACCCGACGATGTGGTGGTAGTACTCTTGCACGACTCCGGTAGCCGTTATGTTGGCAAAATGTATAACGACGACTGGATGAAAGAAAAGGGATTTTTGTAGGCTATCTTAGCTTATCGCTAGGGCAGCAATAATGCCAAATAGTGCGGCTAGTACATAAATACCAAAAAACACAATGATGATTATCCCGTTAATTTTATAGTACAGTTTAAGGTTCTTAAAACTCTCTTCCAGTTGTGTGCTGTCGTTGCTGTTGATGGCTACTTTAAGCTTTTTGGCGAAACGATATAGGTAGAGGTAAATGAGGAAACAAACTCCTGCTAGGATAAGGTAAATAAACGTAAACATCCCCGAACCGACTGTCCCAAGACCAGCGGCGGTAGGTTGTCGTAGTTGGGTAAAAATGACATAATGCTTCCCAAAAAGAAGGCAAGAAGGACTAAGAACCCACAAGAAATAAACCCGATGATAGCCAAAAAGTTTGCCCATTTACGTGTTTGATTAAGGTGGCTGATAGCCATTTCGGTGAGTTGTAATGAAGTGTTCATGATAAAAAGATTTAAGATTAAATTTTGTTTTTAGCAAGGTAGTAAAAAAAAAGACCAAGAAAAATGCTTGGTCTTTATTGAAACCTCAAAGGTAAATCCCTATCAAAAACAATAGTTGTTTTCGGTACTTATTTTTTCGGCAATTAGGTTACGCAGCCCCACCACATTGGGGTATTCGTAATATTTGGTAAAGCGTTTTAAGCCCATTAAAAGTGCTTTTTGCTCATCCCCTTCGGCAAAAGAAAGTATAGCCTCGCGCCCTTTTGCACAAATTTTTTCAGTTGCTTGATACAAGTACAACTGACTCATAGCAACTTGATGTTTTTGTGCCTCTAATCCATATACACTAACATTTTTTTCTGCACGTAATAGGGCAGACTCAGCCAAATATATTTCAATGAGAATATCGGCAACTGCCAGCAGTATTTGTTGGTGTGATTCAAGTTCTGTTCCGTATTTCTGCACGCCTGCACCAGCAATCATCAGAAACACCTTTTTCAGGTTTTTCAGTACATGTTTTTCTTGACTTAACGGTACTGAAAAATCAGGGATACCAAAATCGGGAATACCCAAAAGTTCTTCGCCAACAGCAGTAGCAGGACCAATCAAATCCAAATGACCTTTCATAGCTTTTTTAATGAGCATCCCTACCGAAAGCATGCGGTTAATCTCGTTAGTGCCTTCATAAATTCGAGAAATACGCGCGTCACGCCATGCGGTTTCCATAGGTGCATCGGCAGAAAAGCCCATACCGCCAAAAATCTGAACACCTTCATCAGCGGTACTTTGCATATGTTCGGAGCATGCCACTTTTAGAATAGAACACTCAATGACATATTCTTCAACGCCTTTTAATTCCGCCTCTTGATGGCTATTTCCAGCTGCTACTCGTAGTGCAATACGGTCTTCAATATCTTTGGCTGCACGATAGCATGCTGATTCACCCGCGTACAAATGCGCTGCCATATTGGCTAATTTTTGTTTAATAGCGCCAAAATGCGCAATTGGGGTTTTAAATTGTACCCTTTGGTTTGCGTATGAGATAGCCTCATTAATAGTTCTGCGTTGCCCATCTAGAGTGGCAACTGCCAGTTTTATACGTCCTACGTTTAGGGCATTCATCGCAATTTTAAATCCATTCCCTCGTTCAGAAAGCATGTTTTCTACAGGCACTTTAGTGTCGCTGAAAAACACTTGTCGGGTTGATGAGGCGTGAATTCCAAGCTTCTTTTCTTCTTCACCCATTGTAATCCCGTTTTCAGGGTCATTAGGCACAATAAATCCAGTAATGTTCTTGTCGTCTTCAATACGCGCAAAAACAATCATCAAATCGGCATAGCCTGCATTTGAAATCCAAATTTTTTGACCTGAAATGCGATAATGCGTTCCGTCCTCTGAAAGTACCGCTTTAGTTTTTCCGCTATTGGCATCAGAACCGGCTGTAGGCTCAGTTAAACAGTAACACCCTATCCATTCTCCTGAGGCAAGCTTAGGGACGTATTTTTGCTTTTGTTCTTCATTTCCATATAGGACAATGGGCATGGTGCCAATACCCGTATGTGCCCCAAAAGCGGTAGACAATGAACCTGACGCACCAGAAATATATTCACATACCAACATGGTATCCACAAAGCCCATTCCTAAACCTCCATAGGCTTCTGGAACGCTCACCCCTAAGAACCCCATTTCGCCAATTTTCCGCATGAGCTCAAAAGTATAATCACAGTCTTTGTTGTTGAATCGTTCACGCGCGGGCCAGACCTCACGGTCTACAAACTCCTGAATGGCCTCACGCATCATGCGTTGTTCCTCATTAAATTCTTCGGGTGTAAATACATTTTGTGCCTTGGTTTCTTGCAAGATAAATGCGCCTCCGCGTGTTAAGTTTTTGTCTATTGTTTCCATAAGGTGTTTTTTATAGGCGTTCAAAAATTCCGGCGGCACCTTGTCCAGTTCCTACACACATGGTTACCATACCGTACTTGTTTTTTCTCTTTTTCATTTCGTCAAAAAGCTGCACCGAAAGCTTTGTTCCTGTACACCCAAGAGGGTGCCCAAGCGCAATCGCACCGCCGTTTACATTGATAATTTCGGGGTTTAGCCCCAAGGTTCTTATCACTGCCAATGACTGTGAAGCAAAGGCTTCGTTTAGCTCAATTAACTCAATATCTTCTTGTTTCATTCCAGCTTGCTTTAGTGCTTTTGGAATGGCTGCCACAGGACCAATACCCATAATGCGTGGCGGTACGCCCGCAGCGGCATAGCTCACCATTCGCGCAATGGGCTCAACACCTAATTCTTTGACCATGTCTTCGCCCATCACCAATACCATGGCTGCACCATCACTCGTTTGCGAAGCATTTCCGGCAGTTACAGACCCTCCATCAGCAAACACAGGACGTAGTTTGGCGAGTTTATCCAGCGCTGTATCAGCACGTGGCCCCTCATCGGTATCTACCACATAATTCCGTGTTTTTTTGGCGTTCCCCACTAGATAGGTTTCCTCAACGGTTATGGGGGCTATTTGGTCTTTAAATGTACCATTTTTAATGGCTGCCAATGCCTTTTGATGCGAGGCATACGAAAATGCATCCTGGTCTTCTCTTGAAATATTATACTCATTAGCCACTGCCTCGGCAGTTAGTCCCATGCCCCAATAATAGTCTTCATTTCCTTTTTTGACGAGTTCATAGTCTGGAACGGGCTTATACCCCCCAAAAGGAATAAAACTCATGCTTTCTGAACCACCCGCAATAATGCAATCTGCCATTCCCGATTGAATTTTTGCTGTTGCCATAGCAATGGTTTCTAACCCCGAGGCACAATACCGATTTACGGTAACACCCGGAACTTCATCCGTTTCTAATCCCATTAGTGAAATCAGGCGCGCCATATTTAGTCCTTGCTCGGCTTCGGGCATGGCATTTC
>JBMYLU010000056.1:0-5760 GCA_049596595.1 Flavobacteriaceae bacterium
ACACCTATGTAATTGGTGGTTTTGTTCGAGATATTTTTTTGAGTCGTGGCGTGGGAACTGATATTGATGTTGTTGCTGTAGGAAGCGGTATTGCCTTAGCCAAAAAAGTAGCGGAATTACTTCCGGGCAAAAATCAAATTCAGGTCTTTAAAACCTATGGCACCGCCATGATAAAATGGGGCGATATCCAACTTGAATTTGTAGGCGCACGAAAAGAAAGCTATGCCGAGGATAGCCGTAATCCCGTAGTTGAAAACGGAACCCTTGAGGACGATCAAAACCGCCGTGATTTTACCATCAATGCCTTGGCACTTTGCCTAAACGCTAAACAGTTTGGGGTGCTTCTAGACCCCTTTAACGGCATTCAGGATTTGAACGATGGTATTATTCGTACCCCATTAGACCCGGACATCACCTATTCCGATGATCCGTTACGGATGTTACGCGCTATTCGGTTTGCCAACCAATTGGACTTTACCATTGCACAAAAATCATTTGAGTCCATTGCAAAAAACAGCAAACGGATTGATATCCTCTCAAAAGAACGCATTGTAGAGGAATTACACAAAATACTCGCCTGTCCAAAACCCTCAACAGGCTTTTTATTGCTCGAAAAAACAGGGCTTTTAAAACGCATATTACCCGAACTCATTGCCCTAAAAGGCATAGACGAGGTGGAGGGACAACGCCACAAAGACAATTTTTATCACACGCTGGAGGTCGTTGATAACATTTGTTCGTATTCCGAAAACTTATGGCTGCGTTGGGCAGCCTTGTTACACGATATTGGCAAAGCACCCACCAAAAAGTTTGACAAAAAAGTAGGCTGGACGTTCCACGCACACGAGTTTGTAGGTGCCAAAATGGTGTACAAGCTTTTCAAAAGGTTAAAAATGCCCCTCAATGAAAAAATGAAATATGTACAAAAGTTGGTTTACATGAGTTCCAGACCTATTGTTATTGCGCAAGACGACATAACCGATTCCGCCGTACGTCGGTTGGTTTTTGATGCCGGTGACCTACTCGACGATTTACTTTTACTCTGTAAAGCAGACATTACCACAAAAAATCAGAAGCGTTTTGCACGCTATCACAAAAACTTTGAAATCGTAAAACAAAAGGTAGTAGAAGTTGAAGAAAGAGATCACATTCGAAACTTTCAACCGCCTGTTACAGGAGAAGAAATCATGCGTATTTTTGCCTTAAAACCGTGCAGGCAAGTGGGCGAAATTAAGGACGCTATTAAAGAAGCTATTCTTGAGGGAGAAATCCCCAATGACTACGATGCCGCACATGCATTTATGTTAACCAAAGCAAAAACTATGGGGCTTACCCCTGCCTAAGTATGTACAAAAACCTACAACGCTGGACACGTATTTCACTTATTATCATTTACTTGGTAATAACTGCTGGCGCTACGGTACGCATGACGGGAAGCGGTATGGGCTGTCCAGATTGGCCCAAATGTTTTGGCTACTACATCCCTCCTACCCATGCCGAACAACTGGCGTGGAAACCCAACAACGATTTTAAAAAAGGGAATGTCATCATTGACGAAGACCGCTTGCTGGTTGCTGTGACAACTTTTACCTCAACAAACACCTTTAACCCCAATCTATGGGAACCCTACACCAAACACGATTACGCCCATTTTAACGCCACCCACACTTGGATTGAATTTATCAACCGATTGTTGGGAGCACTCTCGGGACTATCCATTTTAATTTTATTTGGATACAGCCTAAAGTGGTGGCGCAAAAAACCCATTATTTTTATCTTTTCGTTGCTTTCGCTTTTAGGGATTTTATTTCAGGCGTGGTTGGGAAAAACAGTGGTGGACTCCAACTTGTTGCCCTTAAAAATATCACTGCATATGCTTATGGCATTGTTACTCGTTGGCTTTTTATTGGTTATCCGCGTAGCCTCTAAATCATTCGGATTGAGCAGATTACCTTCAAAAAAAATACGCGTCTTGCTGTATAGCACCTTTGCAATAACCCTTATTCAAGTGGTGTTGGGCATACAAGTGCGCCAATATGTAGATGTGCAAATTGACCGTTGGGGGTACGATTTACCACAGTTTTGGTTGGCTACACCCCAGCTTACTTTTTATATCCATAGAAGCCTCTCGTTATTGGTTATTGCAGCAAACGCCTTGTTGTTTATTTGGGTAATAAAAGACAACATAGAACGCATTTTTATTAAACGTATTTTATGGCTTGTGGGCGGAGAAGTAGCCCTTGGTATTGCCATGTATTATTTCGATTTCCCCTTTGCCTCCCAACCCTTACATTTGGTTCTCGCCACGCTGTTATTCGGTGTTCAATTATATTGGATTTTACGCATCAATTTACATCGTTATGATTTATCACTTTAGACTTATTTTAGATACCAAAGAGGATATTTTCCGAGATATTGCATTGGAAGAAGACGCCACTTTTGAGGATTTTCACAATGCCATTACACAGGCATTTGGTTTTGGCGGATCCGAAATGGCAGTGTTCTACGAAAGCGATGACGATTGGCAACAAGGTGACTCCATTTCGTTGTTTGATATGGGGGAAGAAGACACGCGCCGTATGAGCGATACAGCTCTAAATGCTGTGTTTCCACACATTGAAAAAATGCTTTACATCTACGACTTTTTAAACTTGTGGACGTTTTTTGTTGAATTGATTGAAACCGACGAGCCCAAACCCGGCAACACCTACCCGATGCTTCTTTTTTCGCATGGCGAAGTTCCCGAAGAGGCGCCCGAAAAATCGTTTACAGCTGAAAAAGACGAGTGGAGCGAAGGCAATTTTGAAGAAAACGGTCTTGACGACCCTTACGAAGACCCCGCAGACGACTGGTACTAAGAGTTTACCCGAAGCATTTCGTGGTTTTTATAGTTGTGCTTTACAAAGTGAAATGCTGCACGTAAAATCTCGCCCATAGACTTACTTTTTTTGAATGACGGCTGCTTCGCAAGCTCGTACACCTCTTGACGTAATTGCGCTATTTTTTCGGGGGTAGATATGTGGTCATTAAGCATACACTTTAGCAGGTGTGTAAGCCGTGTTTCGTTCCCTAAAATTCGGCGAGCGATAGTAGCACGTTCTTCGATTTTGTATTGATCAACAGAAGTTTTGGTTAAATGATTTTTCACCAAATCTACCATGGGTAGGTTTTCCTTAAAAAATTGAGGACGGTAAATTTTTAATCTACCTTCGTAGCATTGTTGATCAAAATCTATGGCGCGTATTTTATAAATAACCTTATCAAAATCGTGGATAGGTACAATCACATAATTGTATGCACG
This sequence comes from Flavobacteriaceae bacterium, assembly GCA_049596595.1. Taxonomy (GTDB): domain Bacteria; phylum Bacteroidota; class Bacteroidia; order Flavobacteriales; family Flavobacteriaceae; genus UBA7446. The sequence continues at coordinate 3,302 of JBMYLU010000056.1, forward strand.
CATATCCCCTAGCAGCCGAATCATGCAACGCTCATTAAATTTCACAAACGATTTCGCAATTTGACTGCGTTCTGCATTGGTGCATTTTGGCAAAAAATCTTTGATGAACTCATCTCCAGGAATACCGGCAATATGTTCCTCAATGAGCGTATTCTTATACACCAAAAAATTCAAATTGTTTGGCGATAACATATGTTCTAACTCCAATCCGTAAATCCGTGAAGCATCCGCTTTTTTGACATAGAAATAAATAAAATTATCATTAAGCGTATTTCGGATTTTCACACGAAAGGGCTTCGAATTTCCGAACGTGCAATAGTCAATACAATCCACATTAAGGTAGGGAATGGTCATCGCGCTACCATCGGAGTGCAATAAAGCATACACCCGTTTGAGTTGCTCATCAATTTCTTTTCTATCGCTATCCGAATAAAACACCCGTACCCAAAGGCTGTCTTCATCGTGTTTGTTCATCACGGCAACAGAACCTGAAAACCGCAACAAATCGTCGTAAAAAATGGGTATTTTCAAAGAACGTGAATACACCTCCAAATAATCCGTTAAAAAAGGACTTACCGGATAGGTCGGTTTTTTTTTCGAAATTAGCGTATCGCTCATGCCTCAAAGGTAGGACTTTGTGTAACAAAAAATAACCGTGAGCGTTAATAGAACAATGAACACCATTTTAAACGTAACCGACCTTACCAAAAATTTTGGGCGTCTTACCGCTGTTGATGCGCTTTCGTTCCGCATTGAAAAAGGAAATGTATACGGCATTTTAGGACCCAACGGTAGCGGAAAATCTACCACTTTGGGCATGATTCTAAACGTTGTCAATCCCACATCAGGAACATTTTCTTGGTTTGATGGCGCAGAGAATACGCATCAAGCACTTAAACGTGTAGGGGCAATTATTGAGCGACCTAATTTTTATCCGTACATGACCGCTGCGCAAAACTTGCGATTGGTGTGTAGGATTAAAGAAGTTCCACAAGCTAAAATTGAAGAAAAACTCGCTTTAGTTGACCTGTTGGATCGCAAAAACGATAGATTCAAAACCTACTCGTTAGGGATGAAGCAACGCCTTGCTATTGCCTCTGCCCTTCTCAACGACCCCGAAATCCTAATTCTTGACGAACCCACCAACGGGCTAGACCCACAAGGGATTGCGCAAGTGAGGGGTATCATCCAAAAAATTGCAGCGCAAGGCACCACCATTTTACTGGCATCCCACTTGTTAGACGAGGTCGAAAAAGTATGCTCTCACGTGTTGGTGCTGCAAAAAGGAAAGCAAATTTATTTTGGTAAAGTAACCGCACTTACCACGGACCACGGCTATTTTGAGCTTAATGCTACAGATATTGAAGCATTGCAAAGCACCCTAGATGCCATGCAAAACATTGAAACTACCGAAACACGAGGCGGGTTTATACTTGCCTATCCCAACACCGCATTGTCTGCTGCAGCATTGAGCAAATCCTTAGCTGCCAAAGGCATTGTGCTAACCCATTTGGCACAAAAACACAAAAGCTTAGAAGAGCAATTCTTAACCCTAACACAAAACCAACAGGCATGAAGCGATTGTTTTTGATTGAGTTTGATAAGCTGCGTGCCAACCGTTCCAGTCGAATTCTTATTGGGGCATATTTTATATTGCTTACTTCCATTGCACTTATTGCTGCCATAAAATTTGATATTGGTCCTATTAAGTTTCACCTTGCCGAGCAGGGAATTTTTAACTTTCCCTATATCTGGCATTTTAATGCGTTTATAGGAGCGTGGTTTAAAATCTTTTTGGCGGTGGTTATTGTTTCCATGACTGCCAACGAATACAGTAACAAAACGCTAAAGCAAAATCTTATTGACGGACTTAGCAAACGTGAATTTCTACACTCCAAATGGGTGATGATTTTTGCTTTTGCAGGGATTTCTACACTCTTCATTTTTGTGGTATCCCTTATTTTGGGGTTGATGTACTCCAATTACACGGAGATTTCCATCATCCTAAAAGACTTTGAATACCTGTTAGCGTATTTTGTTAAGCACGTAGCATTTTTTGCGTTTTGTTTGTTTTTGGGTACTGCCATAAAACGCTCCGCTTTTGCATTGGGTTTTTTGGGGGTATGGCAGATGTTCGAGGGTATTTGCTACGGACTGTTAAATTGGGAATCGCCGCAATGGATTAGGGAAAATGCAGATGCCATTTTTAAACTTTTCCCGCTAAACGCCATGAGCAATCTTATCCCTGAGCCGTTTACACGCCTCTCGGCGGTACGCAACCTTGCCGATCAAGTGGGCGAGGTAGTCCTAAGGGATACCAATGTCCAATTTTGGGACATCGTTATTGTGCTTGTTTGGGCATTTATTTTTTATTCTCTCACCTATCGATTACTTAAACGCCGTGACCTCTAAGTTTTTGCTATTTTTGGCATGCTATGGAGTTCGAACTTGTTTCTGAT
>JBMYLU010000057.1:0-5433 GCA_049596595.1 Flavobacteriaceae bacterium
GTCTAAAAAAGCCAAATAATTGTATTTGGAAGTTTTTATGCCTGTATTTCGGGTTGCAGAAAGACCTTTGTTTTTTTGATGTTTTACAATGCGAATTCTAGAGTCATTAAGATTTTCGACTTGCTTTAAACTGTTGTCAGTTGATGCATCGTCAACAACAATGATTTCAAAATTTTGATACGTTTGATTTTCGACACTTTTTAACGTGGTTGAGATATAATCTTCTTTGTTAAAGAGCGGAATGATGATAGAAAATTTTATATTCGATGTTTCGATGGTCTTCTATTTACTTCAAAATTAAGCAATGTATTTTTAATATTGTATTTTGATGAACATAGTTAAACACATGTAAACGAGTTTGCATATTTTTGGAACATTAGGTTCTGCGTCAACTTCCATAAAAACAGATGCCAGCATTAAAACAACTTCATTTCATCGCACCCTATGTGCCTTATCCCGCAAATTTTGGTGGTGCCATTGATGTGTTTCACAGAATAGTAGCGTTAAAAGAATTAGGTGTTCGTATTCACTTGCATTGTTTTGAGTACGACAGAAGTCAATCCAAAGAACTTGAGCGCTATTGTGAAAAAGTTTACTACTATAAACGAGACATGCGTTGGAAAAATCTTTTCTCGAGAACTCCTTTTATTGTAAAAACCAGAGAAAATAAAATTTTAACACAGCGACTAAAAGAAAATCCTTTTCCTGTTTTGTACGAAGGTTTACATAGCACATCTTCGTTTACCAACCCAACAATTATTCAAAAAAAATTTATTAGAACCCATAATGTCGAAGCGGATTATTTTCGATACTTGGCAAAAAATGAGACTTCCGTACTTCGTAAGACAATGTATTTTCTTGAGTATTTGAAAATATCAGTATATGAAAAAAATATTGCTGACGCTGATGCAGTTTTTGCATTAACAGTAAACGATAAAAAGCATTTTTCTACATTTTGCAACAGTTTTTTGATTAGGGCATTTCATTCCAATGCAGATAGTAACTCCAATTTGGGAAAAGGAAAATACGCGTTATATCATGGTAATTTAACAATTTCAGAAAACAAAAATGCCATGCGGTTTTTGTTAAATGAAGTCTTTACAAAAATTGATTTTCCTCTAACAGTTGCTGGGAAAATTACAGACCAAAAATTGATCAAAGAAATAAAGAGTCACTCGGGTATAACGCTTATTGCAAATCCTAATCAGGATGTTATGAATGATTTGATTCAAAATGCACAACTTATTCTATTACCTACATTCCAAGACACAGGAATTAAGTTAAAGCTTCTAGAATCTTTATTTAAAGGACGTCTTTGTATTGCAAACAACAAAATGATTGATAATACTGAACTTGAAGCATTTTGTATTAGGGCTAACACTCCAAAGGAATGGATTCGTGCTATAAATCATTACAGATATATAGATTTTTCACATGAGGAAATTGAAAATAGGAAAAAAATTAAAACAATCTTTGATAATCTTAAGGAGGCCCAAAAAATGATAGATGTAATGTTTACTGCTTAACCGCCACCTCAGCTACCAAGCCATTCTCACACTTAAAGGTCTTGCCAGGATATTTTTGGATAATACCAAAATCGTGGGTTGCCATTAGAACGGTAGTGCCATTTTGGTTTACGCTTCTCAAAACATCCATAATTTCCCAACGAGTGATAGGGTCTAGATTTCCTGTAGGCTCATCAGCCAGCAATACTTTTGGATTGTTCAGCAGAGCACGTGCAATAGACAAGCGTTGCTGTTCGCCCCCTGACAAGGTTTGTGGAAACTTCTTCTCGTTGCCTTCAAGTTTCACCAATTCTAGAACTTCTTTAATCCGAGTGTTTCGACGAGCTTTATCTTTCCATCCCGTAGCACGCAATACAAAAGCTAGGTTTTGGTGCACATTCCTGTCGGGTAATAACTTAAAATCTTGAAAAACAATACCTAAAGACCTTCTTAGCTTATGTATGTGTCGTTTTTTTAACTTTAGCAATGAAGTGTTACAAACACTTCGTTTATGCTCAAATTTATGTTTGAGAGCACGGTGTTTTTGTGCTGTTGAATTGTGGCGTTTTCGATTACGATAATGGGTGAACTCATTGTGGCATAAAAATACACATGTTTTTAGAAGGAGTTAAACATAATTGGTTTAATTTCATATAAATAAACTTAATAATTAATTTAAATTATAAGAATTAACATATAAATTAAACTAAATAAGCTTTTAATGGTTTAAAATAAAAATAAAAAATACAAATTTGCATCAAAATTTAAACTATGTGTGGAATTGTTTGCGCCTTAGACATAAAGCAATCAGCCGACGAACTTCGTCCGCAACTCCTGGAAATGTCAAAAAGAATACGCCATCGCGGTCCTGATTGGAGTGGAATTCATGCCGATGATTATGCCGTACTTGCCCATGAACGTTTGGCAATTGTTGACCCCACTTCGGGACGCCAGCCCCTGTATAGCGCTGATAAATCGTTAGTACTTGCAGCCAATGGCGAGATTTACAACCATCGAGAATTGCGTGCAACACTACCTAATTATGCCTTCCAAACAGGTTCAGATTGCGAAGTTATTTTAGCACTTTACCAACAAAAAGGTGTGGATTTTATTGATGATCTTAATGGAATATTTGGTTTTGTGGTTTATGATGCTAAAAGCAAAAAACACCTTATCGCCCGCGACCACATGGGGATTATTCCCCTGTACCACGGCTATGACCAAAACGGAACACGCTATGTGGCTTCAGAGCTCAAAGCACTTGAGGGCGTTTGCCATACGATTGAAGTGTTTCCTCCAGGACACTATATGACCGAAAGTGATGATGAACCCCAAAGGTGGTACACTCGAGATTGGGAAGACTTTAACGCAGTTAAAGACAACGGAACAAGTATTGAAGCACTGGGTAAGGCGTTGGAAGATGCCGTACACCGTCAATTGATGAGCGATGTACCATATGGTGTTCTTCTCTCTGGAGGCTTGGATTCTTCTATTACTTCTGCACTTGCTAAAAAATTTGCTAAGCATCGTATTGAGTCAGATGATACGCAAGAAGCTTGGTGGCCACAATTGCATTCATTTTCCATTGGGTTAGAAGGCTCTCCCGATTTGGCTGCCGCACAAGTAGTTGCCGATAAAATTGGCACGGTGCATCACGAAGTTACTTTTACTGTCCAGGAGGGACTCGACGCCGTTAAGGACGTAATTTATCACTTAGAAACCTACGATATTACCACCGTTCGTGCATCTACTCCCATGTATTTGCTGGCACGTGTGATTAAATCTATGGGAATAAAAATGGTGCTTTCGGGCGAGGGTGCCGATGAGGTGTTTGGTGGGTATTTGTATTTCCATAAAGCACCAAATGCCGAGGAGTTTCACAACGAAACCGTGCGTAAGCTGTCTAAACTTTACCAATACGATTGTTTGCGTGCCAACAAATCGCTGGCAGCTTGGGGTATCGAGGGACGTGTTCCTTTTTTAGATAAGGAATTTATGGATGTTGCGATGCGTATCAATCCAAAAGACAAAATGATTACACCAGAGCGCATGGAGAAATGGGTGTTGCGAAAGGCTTTTGAAGATGAATTGCCGGAGTCTGTTGCGTGGCGTCAAAAGGAGCAGTTTAGTGATGGTGTGGGATACAGTTGGATTGACTCTTTAAAAGAAGTTGTTGAAGCAGCCGTTTCAGACGCACAAATGGAGCAAGTGGCACATCGTTTTCCGGCTCAACCGCCTCGCACCAAAGAAGAATATTATTACCGTAGCATTTTTGAAGAACACTTCCCTTCGCAGGCAGCTGCTCTTACTGTCCCGTCGGTACCATCCGTGGCGTGTAGTACACCCACAGCTTTGGCGTGGGACGCATCGTTTCAAAACATGAACGAGCCTTCGGGACGTGCCATCGGAAACGTGCATGTGGATGCCTATGAATAAGTGTTTTTTTTAAACACTATATGTTGATAACTTGATACAATACCAGCTTCACTTTAACAACTAAAGTGGGGCTTTTCTGTTAAATTTGTAAGAATAGCTTTTATTCATAATACATATATATGAGTGATCAACCCAACCAAAATTATTCCGCAGATAGCATACAGGCATTAGAGGGAATGGAACACGTACGCATGCGTCCGTCCATGTATATTGGCGACGTAGGCGTGAGAGGTTTACACCATCTTGTTTACGAAGTTGTAGACAACTCCATTGATGAGGCACTTGCCGGTCACTGCGATCTTATTTCGGTACAAATCAACGAAGACAATTCTATTACTGTTGAAGACAACGGTCGTGGAATTCCCGTTGGGATGCACAAAAAAGAAGGTGTTTCTGCCCTAGAGGTGGTGATGACCAAAATTGGTGCAGGTGGGAAATTTGATAAAGACTCCTACAAGGTTTCTGGCGGTTTACACGGTGTGGGTGTTTCTTGTGTAAATGCACTTTCTGATTCCCTTAAAGCTACCGTTTATCGCGATGGTAAAGTTTGGGAACAAGAATACGAACGAGGTAAGGCATTATACCCCGTAAAAACAGTCGGTGAAGCCTCTAAAACGGGTACGGTAGTCACTTTTTTGCCCGACCGCTCTATTTTTACGCAAACCATTGAATACAATTATGAGACACTTGCCAACCGGATGCGCGAATTGGCGTTTTTGAATAAAGGCATTAAAATACAGCTTACCGACCATCGCCAAAAAGACGAAAAAGGGGAATCTGTTGCGGAATTGTTTCATTCCGAAGAAGGGCTTAAAGAATTTATTCGCTTTTTGGATGCCAATCGTGAGCCCATTACTGCCGATGTCATTTCTATGGAGGGCGAAAAAAACGAGATTCCTGTAGAAGTTGCTATGGTATACAATACCTCCTTTACAGAAAACTTGCACTCCTATGTGAACAATATTAATACACACGAGGGGGGAACGCATCTTTCTGGCTTCAGACGGGGTCTTACGACAACCCTAAAAAAATATGCAGATGCTTCTGGAATGCTCGACAAATTAAAGTTTGAAATTTCAGGAGATGATTTCCGTGAGGGACTTACAGCTATTGTTTCGGTAAAGGTAGCCGAACCACAGTTTGAAGGGCAAACGAAGACCAAACTCGGTAACCGCGAAGTTAGTGCTGCAGTTTCTCAGGCGGTTTCCGAAATGCTTGAAAATTATTTGGAAGAACATCCTAATGACGCAAAGTCAATTGTTCAAAAAGTAATTCTTGGGAAATGGTACAGCGCAAAACGGTGATGAGTGGGGGCGGACTCCCAGGAAAACTTTCCGATTGCTCTGAGCAAGACCCGCATTTGTGCGAGGTCTTCTTGGTAGAGGGTGACTCTGCAGGTGGAACAGCCAAGCAAGGACGTGACCGCAATTTTCAAGCCATTTTACCGCTTCGAGGTAAAATCTTGAATGTGGAAAAAGCCATGCAGCATAAG
>JBMYLU010000057.1:5485-5707 GCA_049596595.1 Flavobacteriaceae bacterium
CGAAGAAATCCGAAATATTTACACCGCTTTGGGCGTAACTATTGGTACGGAAGAAGATGTAAAAGCATTGAATTTGGAAAAACTTCGCTATCACAAAATTGTAATTATGTGTGACGCCGATGTCGATGGTAGCCACATATCTACATTGATTTTGACCTTTTTCTTCCGTTACATGCGTGAACTTATTGAAAACGGCTACGTATATATTGCTACTCCACCACT
>JBMYLU010000058.1:0-5662 GCA_049596595.1 Flavobacteriaceae bacterium
GAAAATCTCAAAAAAGAGGTTATTCGCATGTACGGCGAAAATCCTAAAACTTCTCCTGATTATGCGCGATTGGTACACCAAGGGCATGTAGAAAAAATGAAAGCATTGTTGGAGGGTCAAAATATTTTACACGGAGGAGAAATTGATGAAAAAGACCGTTACGTTGCTCCCACGCTTGTAGCTTTAAATGATTTGGAAAATAAGCTCATGGAAGAAGAGATTTTTGGTCCTATTCTCCCCATTTTAGTCTATACCAATGAGGAAGAAATTCATCAGACGGTAAGGCGTTTTGAAAAACCACTATCCTTTTATGTGTTTTCAGAACGTAAAAAATGGACGCAAAACCTAATGAAAAAGCACAGTTTTGGCGGGGGTATGATTAACGACGTGATTGTGTATTTCACTAACGACAAACTTCCCTTTGGTGGTATCGGTCATAGTGGTGTAGGTAGTTATCATGGAAAATATTCGTTTGATACGTTTACACACTATAAGCCCTACGTGGAACGTCCCACTTGGTTTGACCCCAAACAACGGTATGCGCCCTATGGAAAATCGTTTCCAATACTAAAAAAGATTTTACGTTGGGCAAGCTAACCCAACCAACCTTCTCTGTCTAAACTGCGGTATTGTATTGCTTCGGCTATGTGGGCATCATTAATGTTATCAACGCCTTCTAAATCGGCAATGGTACGCGCCACTTTTAGGATTCTATCATATGCCCGCGCCGACAAGCGCAACCTATCCATTGCAGTTTTTAACAGCGTTAGCGAACTTTTGGAAAGGGCACAGTATTTCCGAATCTGTTTGGTGTTCATTTCGGCATTGTGATGCACTTGAGGAACATCCAAAAATCGCTGTGCTTGTCGTCCCCGAGCTGCAATAACACGCTCTCGAATGGCGGCACTGGATTCTGCTAAGGGCGTTTGCGCCAGTTTCTCAAAAGGTACAGGTTGTACCTCAACATGTAAATCTATTCGATCCAATAAAGGCCCTGAAATTTTTCCCAAATAGCGTTGCATTTCAGCAGCCGAATGTCCTGGTGAGCCTTTGTCATCATGAAAATAACCTGAAGGGGTTGGGTTCATACTTGCCACCAACATAAACGATGCTGGATAGGTCAACGTAAATTTTGCTCTGGCAATCGTTACTTCCCTGTCTTCTAAGGGTTGACGCATAACCTCCAAAACGCTACGCTTAAATTCGGGTAACTCGTCCAAAAACAAAACGCCATGATGTGCTAAGGATATTTCGCCGGGTTGCGGATAGGTACCTCCACCCACAAGTGCCACATCGGAGATGGTGTGGTGTGGCGAGCGAAAGGGTCTTTCGTGGATGATGCCACTCCCCTTCATTTGTCCTGCAACCGAATGAATTTTAGTTGTTTCTAGCGCTTCACTTGTGGAAAGTGGCGGAAGAATACTAGGCAACCGTTTGGCGAGCATGGTTTTTCCAGCGCCAGGCGGACCGATGAGCAAAATGTTATGTCCGCCAGCCGCTGCTACTTCCATACAGCGTTTTATGGATTCTTGCCCTTTTACGTCTTCAAAATCCAAAATACTTTTGTGTACCGAACGCAACTGTGCCGCCAAATCGTATTCCACACGATTCTCAATGTGGTATTTTTCCAAAAACGCAATAAGGTCTGTAAGATGCGTAAACGCATGCACTTCAATGCCGTCTACAATGGCGGCTTCTTGCCCGTTTTCTTGAGGCACCAAAATTCCTGTAAAGCCATCTGCTTTGGCTTGAAGTGCCATGGGTAGCACCCCACGCACGGGGCGTAACGTTCCATCGAGCGACAATTCACCCATTATTACCCATTTTTCCAAATGAACAGGCACTACTTGCCCCGATGCGACCAAAATCCCCAACGCAATAGGCACATCGTAGGCAGCACCTTCTTTGCGTAAATCGGCAGGTGCCATATTTATGGTAATACGCTTACCGGGTAATTTATATCCACATTCCATAACGGCAGCAGCAATGCGGTGGTTGCTTTCCTTAACGGCATTGTCGGGCAAGCCTACCAAATGATAGCCCACTCCGGGATGAATATGTACTTCTATAATTACGTTTTGGGCATCAATGCCAAAGACGGCACTTCCAAAAATTTGGGTGAGCATAAATAGGTATTTTGTATAAAAATATAAAAAATAGCGTTCTTTGCCCTTATGAATGAAAAAGAATTTAGAGCCCTTTGCGGGCAATTTGCCACTGGTGTAACTGTTATCACAACTTCGCACAATGGTAGTCCTTTTGGTTTTACAGCAAACTCCTTTACCTCGGTTTCCTTAGACCCTCAAATCGTATTGTTCTGCCTAAAAACGGAATCTGCTACAAACAAAGCTTTTCAAGAAAGCAAACGCTTTGCCATCAATATCTTGTCGGAAAAGCAAGAAGACATTTCCAATACTTTTGCCAACCCGAAAAACAGCCAAAAAGAACGCTTTGACACAGTAGGACTCACCATGCACGACCTTCCAGTTTTAAATGGAACTTTAGGCTATATGGCTGGAGAAATAATCCAAACCCATGAAGTGGGCGACCACATGGTGTATTACGGAAAAGTAACTGACGGGGAACTTTTTGAGGGCAACCCCCTACTCTATGCTAAAGGCAGGTACCAGCAGTTGGGTTGATTTTGCCGCCACAATACCTTCTTTTAACCATGCCGCATAGGTAGTTGCATCCGTATATTGCATCGGTGGATTTAGAATGGTGCCGTCTGGTAACATGAGCACATAATACGGCTGTGAAACCGACTTAAAGTTTAATGCTTGAAACGCAGACCATTTCTGTCCCACGGTTGTTAAGGTTCTCGAACTTCCGTCAGCGTATGTAATGGTTTGTTGGTCTGTTTCGGCTAAAGTTTTTCTATCATCCACATACAAAGAAATGAGTACCACCTCATCGCGGAGGAGTTCAAATATCTCAGGTTTTGTCCAAATGTTTTCTTCTACTTTTCGGCAATTCACACACGCCCAACCCGTAAAGTCTAACAAAATGGGTTTTTGTTGTGCTTCGGCAGCAACTTTACCCGTTTCAAAATCTTTGTAGCAATCCAAATTTAAAGGGCAGTCCGATTCTGTTTCATAAACGGAATAAAACGTAGGTGGCGGAAAACCACTCAACGCACGCAAAGGGGTCATGGAGTTTGGCAATAATCCCTGTGCTAAATACGCAATAAACAGTAGCACCAATACCCCCAAAAGCCGTTGAAAACGAAACACTTTTTTGGACGCGGTTTGCAAAAATGATAATCCGCCAAACAAGAAAATTGCCCACAACAGCAAAATAAGCATCCATATTGCGATAAAGACCTCGCGCGGCAATATGCCCCAGCCTTGTACCATATCGGCGTTTGACAAAAACTTTAGTGCAAGGGCAAGTTCAATAAATCCTAAAGACACTTTTACGTTGTGTAACCATCCCCCCGATTTGGGGAGTTTACTCAACACATTAGGGAAAAACGACAACACCCCAAAAGGCAATGCCAACGCCGTACCAAAGCCCAGCATGCCAGCAGTAAGTTGTACGGCACCCCCATCTGCGGTAAGCGAACCTACAAGCAGCGACCCTAAAATGGGTCCTGTGCAGGAAAAGGACACCAACGCCAACGTAAGAGCCATAAAGAAAATACCCAGATAGGATGATTTTGCCGAAGCCTCATCGGATTTAGACGACCAAGCCGATGGAAGCGTAATATCGAACAATCCAAAAAAGGAAAGCGCAAAGACTAAAAAAACAGCAAAAAAGACCAAGTTCAGCACCACATTTGTGGCAATGGAATTCAGCACTTCGGGGCGCAATTGGTCTAAAAAGTGAAAGGGCAAACTCAATAAGGCATAGATTCCAATAATGGAAAACGTATACGCCAACGAACGTCGAATGCCCGCTGCCCTACTTGAACTACTTTTTGAAAAGTAGGAAACGGTGAGCGGAATAAGCGGGAACACACAAGGGGTGAGCAATGCCAAAAAGCCACCCAACATGCCCAAAACAAAAATACCCCACCACGAAGCGTTTTTAGTAGCTACAGAGGCTTCTAAAAGTTCCGTGTTTTTTAAGTCAAGTGTTAGATTATTTCCATCTACTTCAATGTCCGTCAAGTCGCGGTTTGTGGCATTAATGATTGAGCCATCCGTGGGAATTACAAGGGTTTCTTCTCTAAAAATACAGACCGCATCATCGCATGCTTGGTACTCAATGGTAACTTTTATATCCGGATCTTCGGTTATTACAGCTTGCACCAGCATTGCGCTTTCTGTAAAGTATGAGAGTTCCATTTGAAAAATTGGGTCAAAACCCGATTTGGGTGTAGTGCCCTGAATGTCCCCAACAACTTTAGCATTATTCCAAATAAATACGGTTGGCAAAGGTCCGCCTTCGGGCAAGTCTGTACTGTAAAGTTTCCAATTTTCCGCAATAGTAGCACTGAGTACTACATCATACGTATTCGCATCTGTTTTACGTGCCTGTGCGCTCCATTGTACAGTATTCTGCGCACATATAAATTGGGAAAATAAAGCTAAAAAAAGTACTGCTCTCATTCTATTATGATTTGGAGTGACGTTGATTTTTCATTTGAAGCAAACCTACGGTCTATTCGTTTTCCAACAACCCAAATTACATCATTTTTATTACACAACACCCATTGATTTTTCTTATCATAAAATGACATTTTCTCATCCTTAAAGAATTTGGACAACTTTTTTTTGCCTTTCATCCCTGGAAGCTACCACGATAATATCCCTACGCCCCGAAAGCAACGATGAGAAACGAAAGTTTTTCCGCATCTAAATGAGCACAATTAGCTGCATTTTTATGAGTTGCCCCGTCTGTAATATCTAACCTAATGGGATGTTCAATACCTTCTTTGGGAACCAAAAAATGTTCCTCAATTGCATTTCCTCCATTTAGAGAAGATAGAATAAGGTATTCTCGTTCTCTGAGCAATTGGTGCGTAGCACTTTCACATTTTTTTCCCGAGTGGGTGTTTAGCAGTTTTTGGATTTCTGACACATCAAAGCCATAAGTCGAAAACAGCTGATGCAACCAAAAATCTAGCGGATTTAAATTCAGAACTGAAGCCAATGGAATTCGGGTAAATTCATCTTGCTGTACCCACTGGGATTTGATGTTTTCCACATGAACTGCTATCGCCTCAGCAGCATCTTGTATATGTTGCATGGCGTTTAGGGTATTTACTGCTGTTTGTGGTGTTAGGGCTAAAAATTCGGGCAACACCTTATGGCGAATGGCGTTTCTCAAATATTTTGTGGATTGATTTGATGCGTCTTCACGCCAACTTAGGTTATTTTCCTTAGCATAGGCAATCAATTCTTCCTTAAAAAAAGGCAATAAGGGTCGAACCAAAAACCCGTTTTTAGCACGAATACCCCCCAAACCATCAACGCCACTCCCTCTGGAAAGGCGCATAAATAAGGTTTCGAGTTGGTCGTCGGAGTGGTGTGCGGTAAGCACTGCATCGTATTGATGCTTTTCTTTAAGTTCCAAAAACCATGCATAGCGCAACTCCCGGGCTTTTTCTTGAATTCCACTAGCTTTTGGGTCTATTGGTGAAACGGAAATATGAACGGGGACGTTAAGTTCATTTGCCAATGCACCTACAAGCTCTTCATCCAAATCGCTATCGGTA
>JBMYLU010000059.1:0-5632 GCA_049596595.1 Flavobacteriaceae bacterium
TTCTATTGCAGCACAAGAAAAATACGTCAAGAACTACGCAACCTCAAATAAATTCCTAAATTTGCAGCCCGCACAAAAATTATGGGAAAAACAACTTTAGAATCTAAAATTTTTGCTTGTACGCAAAGTACAACACTAGCCAAAGAGATTGCCAAGCACTACGGCACCCCGCTTGGTAATGTTTTATTCTCTCGTTACAGCGATGGTGAATTTCAACCTTCGTTTGAAGAATCCATCCGTGGATCGCGGATTTTTATCATTGGCTCTACCAATCCATCTTCAGAAAATTTGATGGAAATGCTTTTAATGCTCGATGCGGCAAAGCGCGCCTCTGCAAGACATATTACAGCCGTGATGCCTTATTTTGGATGGGCACGTCAGGACAGAAAAGATAAACCCCGTGTACCCATTGGCGCGAAACTTATCGCCAAACTTCTTGAAGCTGCCGGGGCTACACGCATCATTACCATGGATCTGCACGCCGACCAAATCCAAGGATTTTTTGAAAAACCAGTTGACCACTTGTTTGCGTCATCGCTGTTTTTACCCTATTTGAAGTCTTTAAATATTGACAATCTCACCATTGCATCACCCGATATGGGCGGATCCAAACGTGCCTATGCGTACTCCAAGTATTTGGAAAGCGATGTAGTGATTTGTTACAAAGAACGCAAAAAAGCAAACATCATCTCTAGCATGGAGCTTATAGGCGAAGTGAAAGGTAAAAATGTAGTCCTTGTAGACGACATGGTCGATACTGCCGGTACGCTTACCAAGGCTGCAGACCTTATGATGGAACGCGGAGCCCTTAGCGTGCGTGCCGTATGCACACATCCCTTGTTGTCGGGTGAAGCCTACGAGCGTGTAGAAGCGTCTATGCTTACAGAACTCATCACAACGGATTCTATTCCGTTAAAAAGAGAAAGTAAAAAAATTAAAGTATTGAGCTGTGCTCAATTGTTTGCCGAGGTCATGTACAATGTACATCATAACGAATCGATCTCAGGCAAGTTTGTTATGTAATAAATATAAATATGAAATCAATCACCATCAACGGATCTAAAAGAGAAAGCGTGGGCAAGGTAGCTACCAAAGCCTTACGTAATGCTGGACAGGTTCCTTGCGTATTGTACGGAGGGGAAACGCCAGTGCATTTTGCTGCAGACGAAAGAGCGTTTGCCAAATTAATTTATACTCCCAATGCGCATACGGTGGTTATCGACTTAGGCGATAACAGTACGTTTAATGCCATTTTGCAGGATATTCAGTTTCACCCTGTTTCCGATAAAATTCTTCACATAGACTTTTATCAACTATTCGACGACAAAGAAGTGTCTATGGATATTCCTGTGGTGCTTCGGGGTGCTGCACCCGGTGTGCTTAACTCTGGTGGAGTATTGCGCCGCAACAAACGCAAACTGCGCGTTCGTGCGCTTCCTGGAAATCTTCCCGATACTATCGAGGCGGATATTTCTGGGCTTGAGCTCGGAAACAAATTATATGTTACTGAGTTGGCAAACGAAGCCTATAAGTTTTTACACCCAGACAATACGGTAGTATGTCAAGTACGTACGTCTAGGGTTTCTATAAAAGCCGAAGGTACTGAGGAACTAGAAGGTACTGAAGAAGGAGCAGAAGAGACTGCTGAAGGTGCTGTCTCAGAAGAATAACATTATTTTATTTGTCCTTAAAAGCATCTCGCTGTGGAGTGAGATGCTTTTTTTATTTTTACACGGATGAAACTACACATTCCTTTTTTTTCATCTGCTAGAAAAAAAGAACCCGATATGAAATCTTTTTTGGTTGTCGGACTTGGAAATATTGGCATCGAATATGCCAACACACGACACAATATTGGTTTTGATGTGGTAGATGCGCTTGCCAAAGAAAAAGAAGCGCCTTTTGAAACCCTACGCTATGGCGATTTGGCTTCGTTCAAACACAAAGGAAAAACATGCTTTTTGCTAAAGCCCAACACCTTTATGAATAGAAGTGGAAAAGCGGTACGCTACTGGATGCAGCAAAAGAAGATTCCGTTGCAAAATATCCTTATAATCACCGATGATATTCACTTGGATTTTGGAATGCTGCGCATGCGCCAAAAAGGTTCTGCCGGAGGGCACAACGGCTTAAAGGATATTTGTGTGCAATTGAATACACTTGACTATCCACGGCTACGTTTTGGTATTGGCGCTGGATTTAGCAAAGGCAGGCAAGTGGATTTTGTATTGCAGCCTTGGAAAAGCGATGAGGCAAAAGACCTTCCTTTTGCCATTGACAAAGCTGCACAAGCCGCATTGTCTTTTGTTACAGATGGCATTCAAACCGCCATGAATTTGCATAACGGAAACAACTTAGCACCATGAGTATCCTAAAGCAAAGTGCAGCATTTGCTCCAAAAACAAAAACAGTAGTTACCGCAGGCACCTTTGATGGCGTGCATTTGGGACACCAAAAGATTATTTCGCAAGTTGTAGCGGAAGCACGCAAAAGTGGCTATGCACCTACACTTCTTACTTTTGACCCACACCCTAGAAAAGTATTACAACCCAATGTGTCTATGCCGCTCATTCAAACGCTTGAAGAGCGCGCCCAAACCTTGGAAGGTCTTGGGTTGGAACATATGGTTGTCCACCCCTTTACCAAAGCCTTTTCGCAACTTAGCGCAGCAGCCTATGTAAAAGAAATTTTGGTGGATATGCTCAACGTGGCACATATCATAATTGGGCATAACCACAGATTTGGAAAAAACCGCACTGCAAACGTTGAAGACCTGCTGCATTTTGGCGAGGTCTATGGGTTTGAAGTAACCCAAATAAGTGCTGAAGAAGTTGATAATATCTCCGTGAGTTCCACCAAAATTAGAACTGCCCTAAAGCAAGGCGATGTGACTTTAGCCCATGGCTATTTGGGACATCCCTTCACACTTTCCGGAACAGTAATTCAAGGGCAGCAACGCGGACGAACGCTAGGGTTTCCAACCGCTAATATCGCCATCAATCACCCCGATAAAATTATTCCTAAAAATGGCGTTTATGCCGTAAGCGTAACCATTGGAAAGGCGCAACACTTGGGAATGATGAACATTGGCACAAATCCAACTGTAAACGGGCAACATCAAAGTATAGAGGTCAATATTTTTAACTGGTCGGGGGATATCTATAGTCAACCTGTACAAGTGTCTCTTATTCAGCGAATTAGAGATGAGGTTAAATTCGAATCCCTAAATGCTTTACAAAAGCAATTGGAAAAAGATAAGGCTGCTGTTTTGACTGCACACAAAACTTTACCTTTGTAAAAAATACCGTTATGCTTATTCCCGCATATGTCCGAGAACATTTTGACCAAGTTGTTGCCGCATTGGAAAAGCGCAATATAGCGGCAAAGCCGCAATTGCAACGCCTTTTGGAATTAGACGAGACCCGTCGTGCCACACAAGCCGAACTTGACCAAATGCTGGCAAGCGCCAATAGTATTGCCAAAGAAATCGGACAGCTTTTTAAGCAAGGTGCAACAGCTGAAGCCAATCAAAAAAAGCAAGCCTCAGCAACACTTAAAGCTACCGCCAAAACCCTACAAGAAAGCTTGCAGCAAACAGCAAATGCGTTGCAAGACCTCTTGTATCAATTGCCAAACATTCCGCACGAAAGTGTTCCCAAAGGAAATTCGGACGAAGACAACGAGGTGGTTTCGGAACACGGTGCCATTCCTACCCTCCAAAAGGACGCACTCCCTCACTGGGAATTGGCAAAAAAATACAACCTAATCGATTTTGAATTGGGTGCCAAAATCACCGGAGCAGGGTTTCCTGTGTATACCGGCAAAGGGGCAAAATTGCAACGTGCGCTTATCAATTATTTTTTAGACTTTAATACCGCAGCAGGCTACGGTGAAGTTCAAGTCCCTCATCTGGTAAACGAAGCCTCGGGGCTAGGCACTGGGCAATTACCCGACAAAGAAGGGCAAATGTATCACGTTGCCGAAGACGATTTGTACCTAATCCCCACCGCTGAAGTTCCTGTCACGAACATCTATCGCGATAGTCTCTTGCAAGCTTCCGAATTGCCTATTCAACTTACGGCATACACACCTTGTTTTCGGCGCGAAGCTGGAAGCTATGGGGCGCACGTTCGCGGACTGAATCGGCTACATCAGTTTGACAAAGTGGAACTGGTGCGCATCGAAGAACCCGAGCATTCCTATGCCGCACTTGATAATATGGTAGCACATGTGGGCAAACTCCTTGAAGCCTTAGAATTACCCTACCGTATCTTGCGTTTATGCGGTGGCGATTTGGGCTTTACCTCCGCACTTACCTTTGATTTTGAGATCTTTTCTACCGCACAAAACAGGTGGTTGGAAGTAAGTTCGGTTTCGAATTTTGAAAGCTTTCAAGCCAACCGACTAAAGCTACGCTATAAAACAAAGGAGGGCAAAAAGCAATTGGCACACACCCTAAACGGCAGCTCGCTGGCGCTACCGCGCATTGTTGCCGGAATATTGGAAAATCATCAAACGCCAGAGGGCATCCGCGTTCCAAAAGCCTTGGTGCCGTACACTGGGTTTGAGCTTATCAACTAGTATGCAGATTTACAACATCACCTTTATTGTAGAGCCCACTATTGAAAAAGATTGGGCTACCTATGTGGATAAGGAATTGCTGCCCGAGCTGGCACAGTCCGTACAGCAAATAGACCTGTTGCGTGTGGAGTTTGAAGACGGTGTTGAGCCTGTAAAAGGAACTACTTTTAGCATGCAGTTTTATTGCGCAGAACCCGAACACCTGAGGTGGGTAAAAGATATTGGACACCCCTTGGCAATGCAAAAATTGTACAGGACGTTCCCCAAAGATTGGGTAGCGTTTGCCAGTAGATTGGAATTTTTGAAATCATACGCATGAGTGTTCGACCAAAAAAACATTTGGGACAACACTTTTTGACCGACCAAAACATCGCGCAAAATATCGCCGACACGCTTTCCGAAAATGGCTACGACGAGGTACTCGAAATTGGTCCTGGCATGGGAGTACTTACGCAATACCTCTTGCAAAAGCCATTTACCACCCGTGTTATTGAAATTGACTCCGAATCGGTTGATTACCTAAAAACGCATTACGCAAAACTTCAAAACAACATTATTGAAGGGGATTTTTTAAAGCTCAGTCTTCACGATTACTTTCAAGATCAGGTTGCTATTATTGGGAACTTTCCCTATAATATTTCAAGTCAAATTTTGTTCAAAGTCATTAAACAACGGGAGCGGGTACCGGAATTTGCTGGAATGTTTCAAAAAGAAGTTGCCGAGCGCATCTGTGAAAAACCGGGTAGTAAAGCCTACGGGATTTTATCGGTGTTGGCGCAAGCCTTTTACGATTGTGAATACCTATTTAATGTCTCCCGGTTTGTATTTGACCCGCCACCAAAAGTAGCTTCAGGGGTGATTCGACTCACGCGAAAAAAAGAATTTGCCCTTCCCTGCGACGATGCCTTGTTTTTTAGGGTAGTCAAAACCGCCTTTCAACAACGTCGAAAAACCCTGCGTAATAGTCTAAAATCGTTTGGACTGTCGGCTAGTTTAAAAGAAGATAGTATCTTTGATGAACGTCCAGAGCGGCTGGACGTTTCAGCGTTTA
>JBMYLU010000060.1:0-256 GCA_049596595.1 Flavobacteriaceae bacterium
TAAACGCCTTGGTAGAAAAGCCCAAAGACCTTATTTCGGATTTGGCGGTGATTGGGATTTATTATTTTAAAGATATTGGGGTGCTAAAAGCTGCCTTGCAAAGCGTGCTGGACGAAAACCTTACCCGTGGTGGCGAATACCAAATCAACGATGGTATTCTGCGGATGATGCAAGACGGTAAACGTTTTGTGCCCGGAGAGGTTAGTGCTTGGATGGATTGTGGAAACCCGAAAGTTACCGTGGAAACCAACCGTCA
>JBMYLU010000060.1:301-5585 GCA_049596595.1 Flavobacteriaceae bacterium
TGTTCGGGAGGTTGCCTTAGAAAACAGTACCATTATTCCGCCCTGTCATATCGCCGATGGCGTAACACTAACCAACAGCACAGTAGGTCCGCACGTTTCAATTGGTGCTGGAACTAAAATTATTAACAGCACTATTGAAAACAGTATTGTCCAGTCAGAAAGTAGCATTGAAAATGCAACCCTAAAAGGTGCGATGATTGGCAATCATGTGCGGTATAATGGCGTGTTTAGCAGTGTAAGCATTGGCGATTATTCCGTTTTAGAATAAGATGAAAAAAATAGGAGTACTTGTCGTTGGGTTGATGTTGGCGGTTGGATGTAAATCGCTAAAAACCATAACGCCCACGGCGAGCATTGACTCCTCACTACGTCCAAAACGCATTCAACAGCAAATTGAAACTACTGCCCTAAGCTTTGAAACCTTGCAATGGCGCGGACAAGCAACCTTTGACCATGGGGGCAAACGCCAAAAAATTAGCTTAACTACACGATTAAAACAACAAGAAGGCATCTGGCTAAACGGGAGTGTGATTGTGCCTTTGGCACGTGTTTTTATTACGCCAAATTCACTTCAGTTTTACGAAAAAATAAATCGGCAATACGCAACAATGGACTACAAAGAGGTGGAAACACTTTTGGGTGTTGCGCTAGACTATACTACTCTCGAAAATATCTTAACGGCTAAGCCTGTAGTTCCACGTGCACTAAAGCGCGCAAAGCTGTCCTTTACCAACGATGCTTATGTGTTTAGCTACCACCGAAAAGGCATTATCCTACAGTTTGTCTTTGATGCCACATTTCGGCTTGTAGAACAGCGGTTAAAAAGCGACGAAACTACTCTAAGTGTGGTGTATGACAACTATAAAAAAATAGATGGGCAGTGGGTGCCCGAACAATTGCGAGCTAGCTTCTTTGGAAAAACCCCTACAATACTTACACTACAGACCAAACAAACCCAGTTGAACAGCCCTGTTAAAATGCCGTTTAGTATTCCTGAGGGCTACAAACCGATTCCGTTACCATGAAAAAGTGGCTTTGGGTATTGATACTTCTTCCGATGTTGGGTTTGGCTCAAGACAAAAAAGCTGCGCTTGAAGCGCAAAAAAAACGCCTACAGCAAGAAATTGTTCAAATCAATGCGCTACTAAAATCGAGTGTAAAAAAGCGTACAAATGTGCTTACCGAAGTAGAAACGGTTCAGCTAAAAATAGACAGACAAGATGCCCTTATTCGATTAACCAATCGACAAATCAACCGATTGAATCAAGAAATCAATCTAAACCTACGCAATATTGAACAACTGCGCAGCGAACTGGAAAAGCTGAAAAAAGACTATGCCGAAATGGTAGTGGCGGCACGAAAAAATCAATCTACCCAAAACCGATTGATGTTTTTGCTTTCGTCGGAAAGTTTTTGGCAAGCCTATAAACGTATGGCGTATATGAAACAATATGCAGCCTACCGCAAAAAACAAGGGGAACAAATTGCCGAAAAAACCAAAACCTTGCAACAATATACAAACGATTTGGTGGCGCAACGCAAAGACAAAGAGCGATTGATTCGGGAAAATCGAGAGGCGCAAAAAGCTTTGGATACAGTACGTTCGCGTCAAAATAGTCTAGTGCAACAACTAAAGCGAAAAGAGAAAAGCTATGCGGCACAAATCAAGAAAAAGCAACAGCAACAAGACGCCATTGACCGTGAAATTGCACGTTTGATTCGCGAAGCCATTGCTGCCTCGAACAAAAAGGCAGGCACCAAAACCACAAATTTTGTGCTTACCCCCGAAGCTAAAGCCCTAGCGGCAAGTTTTGTCGCCAACAAAGGGCGATTGCCCTGGCCCGTTGAAAAAGGTATCGTTACCCAAAAATTTGGTACCCAACGGCATCCCGTGGTGCGCACCACCACGATTAAGAGTAATGGAGTAACACTTTCTGTTCCACAAGGTGCAGAAGCACGAAGTGTGTTTGAAGGAAAAGTACTCAATATTGTACAGTTTAAAGGGAGTAATCCGATTGTACTGATTCAACACGGGAACTACATTACCAGCTATAAAAATTTAAGTCAGGTATATGTGAAAAAAGGCGATAAGATTGCTGCTAAACAAGCTATTGGACGGGTTTTTACCAATAAAGACACAGGCAAAACAGCATTGCAGTTCAGTTTATTTCAAAATACCACACCGCAAAACCCCGCATTGTGGTTGTATCAAATGAAGTAAAACCTACCGTTTCCATAACTTGTGGCGTGTAATGTTTTTGCCGTGAATTACCTCCACCATATAAACCCCAGGAACAAGTGCCGAAACATCTAAACGGTGTTGTGCATATTGCCGCAATACCTGTTGTCCCGTAAGACTAAAAATGTTGATTACGGCTTTTTCTTTAAGTCCTTCCAAAAATAGCATTTTCGAGGTGGGGTTAGGATGGATTTTGACAAGATTTTGAAGTGACTCTGAAACATCGAGTACCAAGTTGGAGGTGTTTGGCGATGCGATACCTGCTGCAAAACTTCCATCAGATTGGCGTTGCAAGGAGTGGTTTTCAGCATCGTTGGCTGCGTCTTCATTATATTGAACAGTTTCTCCCAGCCCTGTTAGTAATCCTGTATCATCCGCTCTATTATTATCATACACTATGGCATCAATCAAATTGGTTGTCGTTACTGAAGTATCGTTTGGAAAATCTGATTTGCTTGCTTGATAAAGGGTAACCGCATCGGCTCCGTTTTGAAGAAAGGAGTCTGGTGAGGTAGGAAAATTTATGGAAACTCCCGTTACGCCAGTATCTCCAATAACAAAATAGCCGCTATTGTTGGTGCTGTGTCCATCCAAATCGTAGGAAGCATAGCTTGCATCGTCTCCTCCATTAAACAAGACGAGCACGTAGCCGTCAAGATTAAAATTTGGTGTCGAGGAATATAACTCAACGAATTCCGCAGTGTCTGTTCCCGGGGTGTTGGAGTCCACTTCATTTATCACAACAGACTGAGAAAAAACAGCAAATGAGGTAAATAGAGTAGCGATGAGTAGTACTTTTTCCATAGTTCATGAATTTGAGATTCAATAAAACTACAAAAAAAATCTAGTTTTGATGTTTTTGAATGTGAAGGACAAGAAAAACTAGCGGAGTTTTGCAATGTATTTACCCACCATATCAAACTCGATATTGACCAAATCACCCACCCGAAGTTGATGGAAAACGGTGTGCTCATAGGTATACGGAATTATGGCTACACCAAAACTGTAAGCCTCAGAACCCACAACGGTTAGACTAGTGCCATTTACACAAATAGAACCCTTCTCTATGGTGATATTTTTTGAGTTTTTGCTGTATTCAAAACGGAACAACCAGCTCCCGTTTTGGTCTTCAATATGGGTGCAACTTGCCACTTCATCTACATGTCCCTGCACCAAGTGTCCATCAAGCCGGTCGCCCAAGCGCATGGCGCGTTCCAAATTGATTTTATCCCCGACGTTCCATTCTCGAAGTGCCGTCTTTTCTAGGGTTTCTTGAATGGCGGTTACCGTGTATTGGTCGCCATCTATGGCAACTACCGTAAGGCAAACGCCATTGTGCGCAAGGCTCTGGTCGATTTTTAATTCATTTGTAATGGCACTCGAAAGCGTGTAATTCACATTACTGCCTTCGTGAGCGATGTGCTCAATCGTACCCATGGTTTCTATAATTCCTGTAAACATAATTCGGTGAATGCTGTACCTTTGCTGAGCAAAAATACACAAAATGGCTGCGCTTCCCATTCTAGCAATTTCTATTGGCGATCCAAACGGTATTGGAGTTGAAATCTTGCTCAAAACCTTTAGCAACAAAAGTCTTTTTGAACAGTGTATTCCTGTGGTATATGCCGACCTAGATTTTATTGCGCAACAGCAGCTTCTTTTTGGAACGCAAGTGCCTTTAGAACTCGTAAAAGACAGGCCGATAGAAGGTGTGCTAAATGTGAAACCCATATGGGAAAATGCTCCTAAAGTAACCTTTGGAAAGCAAACTTCCGAGGCAGGAAAAGCCGCCTTTGAGTCACTTCAAGCCGCTACGCTTGACGTTAAACACGGAAAAGCCGACGCCCTAGTTACCGCACCAATTCATAAGGTGGCAATCAAAAGCAATGATTTTCCCTTTGCCGGACATACACATTATTTGGCATCCGTTTGGGGAGGGGAAGCGCTGATGATTCTAGCACACAAAGCCCTTCGGGTTGCACTGCTAACCGACCATATTCCACTCACCCAAGTACCAAAACGAATTACCAAAGCCTTGATTATGGAAAAAACACGTCATCTTTGGCATACCTTAAAAACAGATTTTGGCTGCACGCATCCAAAAATTGCATTGCTTGGGCTCAATCCGCATGCAGGAGACCAAGGTGTGATTGGCGCTGAAGACGATGCGACTATAATCCCAGCAATTAAGGCATTGGTAGCTAATGGTATCGCTATAGAGGGACCCTACCCAGCCGATGGTTTTTTTGGGCAACAAAAGTATGCGAACTACGATGCGGTATTGTCGTGCTACCACGACCAAGGGTTGGTAGGGTTTAAGACATTAGCGTTTGGAAACGGAGTAAATGTAACGGGGGGGCTTCCTTTTGTACGCACCTCTCCCGACCACGGCACAGCTTTTGAAATTGCCGGAAAAGGTATTGCTAACCACACTTCATTTGCAAATGCTGTCGAAGTAGCTAACTCGATTTGGCACAAGCGTCAAAAGATCGCATAAAGGCAAGAGAGTACCACCAAATTTTATATATTTGCCGACTGTAATGAACGAAGCAAAAAATGTTTTGGCGCCTTTTGTCCTGGCATTTGCGGGGCTTAAAGAAGGCATTCATAATTTTTCAATCGACATTACATCCAAGTTCTTTGATGCTTTTGACTATACCGAGTTTAACGATGTTTCACTTTGTGCAAACATTGAATTAAACAAAAAAGCAACCCTGTTGGAGTTGCAGTTTGCAATTTCGGGAACCCTTAACCTAAGTTGCGATGTTTCTAACGAGCCTTTTGATTTGCCGCTAGATACCGCTCATGATTTAGTAGTGAAGTTTGGAGAAGCTTACAACGATGAAAACGAAGATTTACTCGTTTTACCACACGGTTCGCATGAAATTGATGTTTCACAGACCCTATACGAAACCATCGTACTAGCGGTACCACAAAAACGCGTACATCCAGGTATAGCAAATGGAAGTCTGCAATCGGATTTGTTAGACCGCCTAGAGGCATTACGCCCAAAAGAAAGTACCAAAGCGCCTGAAACTACGGATC
>JBMYLU010000061.1:0-5246 GCA_049596595.1 Flavobacteriaceae bacterium
ATATGGGAATATCAATCTATGGACATAGGGTCATATCGATTAGCGATTTTTAAAGATGAGTATTTCTATAAAGCATATGTAATTGAAAAATCAGGTGAGTTTAATGTTGGTGATTTAAAAGCTACATTTGAGAGATTAAATGGAAATAAGATTATCACTAAATGGATAATGGGTGATAAAATAACTAAAAACACTTCAAAAGGTGAGGTTTGGGATGATTTAAGAACAATTAATATTGATGAAGGATTTCTTACACCATTGTCTGACGTCCTGCTAATAAAAACATACCCAAAAAATTAATCTTTATTAGTGCTTAATTAATACTTTTTTGATGTTATTGTGTCAGAATAGTGTCAGAATATACTTTGTAATATATCACAAATACCTGTTAAACAGTAATATACAGATTAATATCACTTACTGTATCGGTAAATAAACCGTAAACTACGCCCTGTTTTTGGGCTTTTTATTGGGTACTCTACCCTGATTTCCCATACCGTCTACATCATATACATCGTACGCATCCGCAGCATTTCTGCGTTTTGCCTTATACTGACTTGTAACAATACTCAACAAAAAATAGCTGTAAACCACCACAATAGCCAAGCCGATAAAAAACATAATTTTATTTGTCATGGCTTCTTCGCTGTCTGATGGCAATAGCAAAACCCAGTATAGTGATGGGCCATAGCCCTACATAAATTCCCTCCAACTCGTTTCCGGTAAACCATAAATACACAGAATACACAAAACTGATAAAAGCCAAAAGGATGGGATAATATTTTTTTAAAAACTTCATCGTTGTTTCAATAAGAATTGGTTTAAATTTAACAAAATTAATCGAGCTATTATTTTTTTTCAAAACATTAACACAAGAAAACACCCCTGATAGACGTTTTTCTAGTAATTTTACAGCATAAATAAATTTAACAATGAAAAAAATCCTAATCTTGTTACTCGCAATCCCAGTATTGCTTACTTCGTGTGTGTCCCAAAAAAAATACAGTGCGCTCGAGTCCAGTCATAAAGAAACGAAAGACTTACTCAATTCTGCTACAGTAAAACTCAATTCGTGCATAGACGAAAAGGCCAAAAGCGATGCTACAGTAAGTGCACTCCGTGACCAAATTAGCTTCTTAAAGTCTAACAATCAGGAACTTATCAACAACATGGGGAACCTAACAACGCTCTCCCAAAAAGGTGCCGAAAACCTAGAGCGTTCCCTTGAGTCACTTAAAGAAAAGGATATGCGCATCACCCGTATGCAAGATGCCGTTACACGCCGCGATTCGGTTACCCTTGCTTTGGTTACCAGTCTTAAAGGCGCGTTGGTGGATATCAACGATTCCGATATTGAGGTAAACGTAGAAAAAGGTGTGGTATTTATTTCTATCTCCGATAAATTGTTATTCAGTAGCGGAAGCTATACGGTTACCAAACGTGCCAAAGAAGTACTTGGAAAAGTAGCACGTGTGATTAACGACAAAACAGATTTGGAATTTATGGTTGAAGGGCACACGGATAATGTTCCTGTGAAGAAGGATAGCAACGTTCTTGTAGACAATTGGGATTTGAGTGTTAAACGTGCTGCTGCCGTGGTGCGTGTGCTACAAAACGATTTCTTGGTAGACCCCGCTCGTATGACGGCTGCCGGACGTAGTTCATACATCCCTGTTGCAGATAACGAAACGGTTGATGGACGTGCGCGTAACCGCAGAACACGCATTGTAGTGTTGCCAAAACTTGACCAATTCTTTGAATTGCTAGAGAAAGGTATGGAAGAGGCTACTAAATAAGCTCCACTTACATCAAAAAACGAAGAGCAGCTCTAGGGCTGCTTTTTTTATGGAATAATTTTCAGTTTTGCAAAACGCAAAAGCAAGTTCTTCTCACCCTGTTGGTCAAAGCGAATGAGTGCCTTGGCATCGTTGCCGGCACCCTCTAGATTGATAACCGTACCAAATCCAAACCGACTGTGTGAAACCCGAGTACCCTGTTGTATTTCGGAGAGGTTAAGTGTGGGTGTACTGTCTACAGCCTTTGAAACCGCTTTCATTTTGGGTTTTGGCGGAACCGCCGCCGTAGGTTTCTTTTTTTGTAGGGATTTAAACCGCACACGATTTGGATCAGGGGCATCAAAAACAGAGGTGTCCATCATGGGTTTGAAGACATAATCGTCTTGCACCACTTGATTGTCCACACAGTTTTCGTCCAGTTCCGTTAAAAAACGACTCGGCTCTGCATCAATAATCTTTCCCCAACGGTAGCGCGAAAGCGTATAGGTAAGGGTAACCCGCTTTTCGGCGC
This sequence comes from Flavobacteriaceae bacterium, assembly GCA_049596595.1. Taxonomy (GTDB): domain Bacteria; phylum Bacteroidota; class Bacteroidia; order Flavobacteriales; family Flavobacteriaceae; genus UBA7446. The sequence goes on from JBMYLU010000061.1 coordinate 2,308, forward strand.
GGGTTAGCGCGACATAAAACAAACGGCGTTCTTCTTCCAACTCGGCTCGGGTGTTTACGCTCATGGCAGAAGGAAATAAATCTTCTTCTAGCCCCACGATATACACGTTCGGAAATTCCAATCCTTTTGCTAAGTGAATGGTCATAAGCGAAACCGCATTCTGGTCTTTTACTTCGTTGTCAAAGTCAGTGGCTAGGGCTACATCTTCCAAAAACTCAACCAACGACCCGGTTGCATCGGCAAGCTCGCGCTGCCCTTCCACAAAATCTTTAATCCCGTTAAGCAACTCCTCTATGTTTTCGACTCGGGTTATGGCTTCGGGGGTTGCCTCTTTTTTAAGTTCCGTAACCAAGCCCACTTTCTTTGTAACCAAATCTGCCAATTCAAACGCATCTGAAGTGTCCAGTTGCGTTCTGAACGATTCTATCATGGTGTAGAAGTTTTGCAGTTTGGTACGGGTTCCCGCATTGATGTTTAACGGAAGTTCCTGGACCTGTGCCAATACTTCATACAGTGTGCGTTCGTGCTGCTTGGCAGCAACAATAAGCTTATCCACTGTGGTTTGCCCAATGCCCCGCATGGGATAATTGATAATGCGTTTAAGACTTTCTTCGTCGTTGGGGTTAATCAACAGACGCAAATACGCCAACACATCTTTGATTTCTTTACGCTGATAAAACGAAACCCCACCATATACCCTGTAGGGAATATTGCGCTTTCGCAGGGAGTCTTCCATGGCGCGAGATTGTGCATTGGTACGGTAAAGAATGGCAAAATTCTCGTACCCTAGCTGACTTTGCATGGCGCGTTCAAAAATATCTCCAGCCACATAGCGTCCCTCTTCCCCATCGGTAGGACTTCGGTGAATGATAATTTTATGCCCCTTGGGGTTTGCCGTCCAAACGTTTTTTTCCAATCGGTTTTGGTTGTGCGCAATCACAGCATTTGCCGCCTGCACAATCATCCCGGACGAGCGATAGTTTTGTTCTAGCCTATAGACTTCTGCATCGGGATAATCGCGTTGAAAGTTGAGAATATTTTGAATGTTTGCTCCACGAAACGCATAAATACTCTGCGCATCGTCGCCCACCACACAAACATTTTGGTAGCGGTCTGCCAAGGCGCGAACAATCAGGTATTGAGAGTGGTTCGTATCTTGATACTCATCCACCAAAATATAGCGAAAGCGTTCTTGGTATTTGGCAAGCACTTCAGGGAAACGATTTAAGAGCTCGTTAGTTTTTAATAACAAATCATCAAAATCCATGGCACCAGCCTTAAAGCATCTGTCCACGTATTCTTTATAAATAGCGCCCATCTCGGGACGTTTAGATTCTCTGTCAGCCTCTATGAGTTCGGGGTTGTTATAGTAGGCACGCACGGTTATCAAACTGTTTTTAAACGACGAAATACGTGAGCGAATCTGCTTTACCTTGTAGAGATCTTTGTCTAAATTTAATTCCTTAATAACAGATGACAATAAGCGTTCGGAGTCTTGAGTATCGTAAATTGTAAAGCTAGACGGATAGCCCAGCTTATCTGCTTCGGCACGAAGGATACGTGCAAACACCGAGTGAAAGGTACCCATCCATAAGTTTTTAGCCTCACTCTGCCCTACAATCTGAGCAATACGCTCCTTCATTTCACGGGCAGCCTTATTGGTAAAGGTAAGTGCTAAAATGGAAAACGCATCCACGCCCTGTTGCATCAAATAAGCAATACGATAGGTCAGTACACGTGTTTTTCCAGAGCCTGCCCCAGCAATAACCATCAGCGGTCCGTCTTTGTGAACCGTGGGTTTTTGTTGGGCTTCGTTAAGGAGTTGGAGGTAGTCTTCCAAAGCAATGATTTGAAAGTGAAAATAACCAAAGCCGTACGGTTGATAAAGCCCCAAAACAAATAGTTATTAACAGGAAACTATTATCTTCGTTAACCATGGCGGTATTGTTACAAAAACCGATTGATTACCTCAAAGGCGTTGGACCAAACCGAGCACAATTGCTCAAAAAAGAGTTAGGGATTCACACGCTACAGGATTTATTGTATTTTTTCCCACATCGCTATATAGACAGAACACAACACTACACCCCCGGACAAGTCCCCAGAACCACTGCCGAAGTGCAAGTCGTGGGAAGCATCATACAGTTAGAAGTTGTAAAGCAAAAACGTGGAAGTCGGCTTGTGGCAACCTTTTCAGACGGACAAAACAGTATTGAATTGGTATGGTTTCGCGGGCATCAATGGATTCAAAAATCGTTACAACTCAACACACCTTACGTTGCTTTTGGCAGATTAAATTGGTTTGGAAAAAAATGTTCCATCGCCCATCCCGAACTAGAACTTGTGGAAGACCACGAACAACGCAAAGGGAATTTTCAACCGGTTTACCCTTCTACCGAAATCTTGCTTAAAAGTGGCATCAGTCAGCGCGTAATGCGACAGCTAATGGGGCATTTATTTGAGGAAATAAATGCCGGAATTCAAGAGGTGTTATCAGCAAAATTACTGCAAGACTATAAGTTGATAGGTAAAAATCTTGCGCTTTCGACACTTCACTTTCCACAAACACAGGAGGTACTCGCACAGGCGCAGTATCGCATGAAATTTGAAGAATTGTTTTTTGTACAGCTTCAATTGGGGCTAAAAAAATTGCATCGCAAACAACACTTAAAAGGAATTCCATTTCCCAATGTTGGGAATTATTTCAATACCTTTTTTCACCACCACCTCCCCTTTCCGCTTACCGAAGCGCAAAAGCGTGTGGTTCGTGAAATCAGAACAGACTTAAAAAGCGAGGCACAGATGAATCGCCTGCTCCAAGGCGATGTAGGTTCGGGAAAAACCATCGTAGCCGTGTTATGTATGCTCATGGCAATAGACAACGGCATGCAAGCCACGCTGGTAGCCCCCACCGAAATTTTAGCGCAACAGCATTTTGC
>JBMYLU010000061.1:5267-5493 GCA_049596595.1 Flavobacteriaceae bacterium
AATATCAATGTTGGGTTGCTCACAGGGACGGTTAAGAAAAGCGAGCGCATTCCATTACTGGAAGACCTTGCTAGTGGCGCATTACACATTTTGATTGGAACACATGCGGTACTGGAAGAACCGGTTACTTTTCATAAATTAGGACTTGCTATTGTAGATGAGCAACACCGTTTTGGCGTTGCGCAACGTGCCAAACTGTGGCGAAAAAACAGCATCCCTCCCAACG
>JBMYLU010000062.1:0-5438 GCA_049596595.1 Flavobacteriaceae bacterium
GCGTCACCTTTAGTGGGACCAAAATTCCCTGTGGTAGCTACAGCAACATCCGCGCCCGTTTGGCGCAACACCCCTTTTGCCATAGCAAGGGCAACAGGTTTGCTCACTACCGAATGTTCCGAAATAAGCTCTTCAGCAACACCCAAAAGACGTGTTTTTAGTTCGGTGGCATAAGCTACCTCTGACCCTTTAAAATAGGCTGAGGCACCCGCTTGCTGTGTAAACAACGAAGCCAAGGTGCCACCGGTACAGCTTTCGGCAGTGGCAAGCATCCATCCCTTTTGAACAAGTGCATCGCCTATTTGTTGCTCAATGGGTTCTTCAGACTCAAAACCGGTAATGTGATCGCCAATAAGCGGGTAAAGCGCATCAAATAACACATCTATTTCGTTTTGCAAAGCAGCTTCATCAGTTCCTTTGGCAGACAGGCGTAAACGTACACGTCCCAAATTGGGTAAATAGGCTAGCTTAATGTGTGACGGAAGTGAGGCTTCCCAATCCTCAATTTTTTCTGCAATAATGCTTTCGCCCAAGCCGTAGGTCATCATGGTCTTGTGCACCAATGCGGGTAGCGAAAAGGTCTTTTTTACTCGTGGAATAAGGTGTTCGCGTACCAAATGCTTCATTTCAAAGGGTACACCCGGGAGTGACACAAAAACGGTATTTTCTTTTTGCATCCACATGCCCATAGCCGTACCATGCGCATTGAAAAGTTGCGTACAGGTTGAGGGCAACATTGCTTGTCCCCTATTCAAATCGTTAACAGGAGCTTTGACATACTTGCGAAACAATTCTTCGATATGCGCCATCACATCGGGGTAGAACTGCAATTCGTCTTCAAAATATTCGCAAAGCGTGTGTTTGGTAATATCGTCTTTTGTAGGTCCCAACCCACCTGTCATAACCACCAAGTCCACTTGATTTTGCGCAGTTGCAAACGCATCGAGAATAGCCGTTTTATTATCCGAAATGGAGCGAATTTGCCGTACCTCCACACCGATTTTATTCAATGCTTTTCCTAAAAAAGCGGAGTTTGTATCAACAACCTGCCCGATTAGGATTTCATCGCCAATGGTTATGATATCTGCTCGCATTTACTTTACGATTAGTGAAAAGGCTTTTTGACTATTCAGATAACCTTCTAAGCGGTCGTTTTTTACCACAGCGGGCGTCCCCGTAAAGAGGATATCACCAATTTTAAGCGTAAAATATTGGGATACATGCGCAATAATCTCATCGATATTCCAAAGCATAAAACTGGTATCTGCCTCTTGTACCACCTCTCCGTTTTTGTGAAGGGCAAAGGGAAGTTTCCGCAAATCTCCTAGGGAAGCTTTATCGAACCACTTCCCTAGAAAAGCCGAACCGTCAAAGGCTTTGGCTTTTTCCCAGGGCAGTCCCTTAGACTTTAGTTTTTGCTGGACATCACGTGCGGTAAAATCAACACCAAGTCCAATTTCGTTGTAATACTTATGCGCAAATTTGGACTGAATGTGTTTCCCAATCCGATTAATTTTCACCAACACCTCCACTTCATAGTGCACTTCGTTGGAAAATTCAGGGATAAAAAAGGGGAGATTGGATTGCGCAACGGCGGTGTCGGGTTTGATAAAAATCACCGGTTCCTCGGGACACTCGTTTGCTAATTCGGCAATATGGTCGGCGTAATTTCTGCCAATGCAAATGATTTTCATGAAGTCCCGTTCAAGGTTTCTAAACGAATGGCAGTGAGTACTTTTTTGGTATATAACGGAAAATCGGCATCCAGCAACCAACTAAAATAGCCCGGTTCGCGCTGTAGAACCTCTACTACTTTTCTGCCTTTGTGTTTACCAAAACTAAACGAAGGATCGCCATCGGCATCCGCTAAAATAAATCCAGCAAAATCAATGCTTTTACGACGTGTTGAAAATGCACTAAGCTTCGCCACATCGTTTTCAAGGTCATCGTATTTTTCAATCTGTGCCTTTAGCACTTCATAGGTTGCGGTGGTGTCTGCCGCTGCGCTGTGTGCGTTTTCTAGGTTTTTTCCGCAGTAGAATTTATAGGCAGCACTCAAGTTTCGCTTCTCCATTTTATGGAAAATGGTTTGCACATCTACGGTGAGCTGCTTTTTAAAATCCACATCAATGTCGGCACGCAACATTTCTTCGGCAAGCAGCGGAATATCAAATCTATCCGAATTAAATCCCGCCAAATCTGAGCCTTTAATCATCTCATAAATTTGCTTGCTCAACTGTTTGAACGTGGGTTCGTTTGCCACTTTTTCGTCTGTAATACCATGCACGGCAGTGGTTTCAGGCGGAATAGGCATTTCGGGATTTACAAGCCATGTTTTGGCTTCTTTATTTCCATTTGGGAGCACCTTGAGAATAGAAATTTCCACAATGCGGTCTTTTGCCACATTTACACCTGTGGTTTCCAAATCAAAAAAACAAATTGGACGGGTAAGCGAGAGTTCCATACTATAGTGTTTGTTTGTCGTCCCAATTTTCGATGCGTTCTTTCAGACGGAGCAAAAACATCCCGCCCATGGCGCCATTGATAACGCGATGGTCATAGCTGTGGGACACCACCATTTGTTGGCGAACTGCAATCACATCGCCGTGTTCGGTTTCCAAAACGGCAGGCACTTTTCGAATAGCCCCAAGGGCTAGTATGGCTAGCTGTGGTTGGTTGATAATCGGAGTTCCGGTAAGGCTACCAAACATCCCCACGTTAGTAACCGTGTATGTCCCCCCTTGAACATCATCGGGATTCAGGGCATTGTTTCTGGCATTTGTTGCCAATTCATGCACCTTTTTAGCAAGCCCCACAAGGTTGAGCGAATTGGCTTGTTTAATTACAGGAACAATCAAGTTGCCGTCGGGTAAGGCGGTTGCCATACCCAGATTAATATCTTTTTTCTTGATAATATTTGTACCATCTAAGGAACTGTTCAACAAGGGGAATTCAGGTAAAATTTGTGCCACAAGCTGTAAAAAAATAGGCGTAAAGGTCAGTTTTACCCCGTGTTGTTTTACAAAATCTTGTTTTACTTTTTCGCGCCATTTCCACAGTTTGGTTACATCAATTTCGATAAACGACTGTACGTGTGCAGAAGTTTGCAGACTGTGCGTCATGTGCTCCGATATCATTTGCTCCATACGTGTCATGGGCACAACCGCATCTTCAACACCTTTCAGAATGGGTGGTGCTAATTTTGGTTGAGGTGCAACAGGCTGAGAAGTCGGAATATTGGGTTGTGCGGTCCTGTTACTGACATAGGTCAAAATATCACTTTTGGTTACCCTGCCATCTTTGCCCGTTCCTGGAATGGTTGCCAATTCAGTCTCCGAAATCTGTTCCTGTTTTGCAATATTTTTCACCAACGGCGAATAAAAACGTTTGTCGTCACTCTTATTTGCTACTACAGGAGCCACTAATTCTTGCGCTTGTTGCATATAGGTTTCCGGCGTTTCTGCTTCGGCTTGCGGAGTAGGCTCCTCTTTTGGTTGAGGCGTTTTGACTACAGGAACATCCTGTACAACCGCCTCATCGGTTTCGATAAGCACAAGAGGTGCATCAACCGCAACAACGGCATTAACGGGATGTAAAATCTCTTTGATTACGCCGTTATATTCGCTAGCAACTTCAGAGTCCACCTTATCAGTGGCAACTTCAACCACGGCTTCGTCTGCCGATACGGCATCACCTTCTTTTTTTAACCATTGGGTAATGGTGGCTTCTGAAACACTTTCGCCCATGGCGGGCAATACAAGCTGATAAATGGGCATTCCAATTTTTTTTCAAAAGTACGAATAAATCACGGCTTGCACTACGACATCACAAGCACTTCGCCTTTGGCATTTTTTGAATTACTGCCAACGGCGTGACTTTTATCTGAGCTTAAAAATTTATACGAAAACGCATTTTTGTGCGCATTCATAAAAGCAATGCTTTCGGCAAAAGAGATAGTATTCGGGTCAAAAATAATCTCAGTTCGTGTATTTTTATGTGCCAATACATTGCCCAAGCCTGAGGTGTGCATAAAAGGAATGTTTTTATTTACCCCAATTTCTAAATCCAAATCTTTGGATATCAACCAATAACAATACGGCTGTTTGTTCTTTTTTACTGACCGAGAGCCCCTAACCCGCTTTAAAAAGCTAAACGCATTTGTGGCAAGTTTAATCCAAAGCTTTACTAGATTAGAGACATGAAAATGCTTGGTGTAAAAATAATTCATCGCTTCACGAAACATCATCTGATAGGCAAAATCTTTAGGTGTGCTTTCCCCTTTAAAATGTATAACATTGATGCTAGGGTTGTAGAAATTTGAGGCTCCCAATCGCAACGAGCGGTAGCTCAAATCAATATCATCAGAATACATAAAACACTCCTCATCAAACCCTCTTAGCTTGCGATAATGCTCCGTTTTCATAAGCATAAACGCCCCCACCAAAACCTCTGTTTGCCCGGCTTTATTTTCAGGCAATCTAAGATTGTAATATTTCCCAAAAAGCTTAGGAAAAACTTTGTACAAACCCGCAACTTTAGTAAACGCTACCCAGGGGGTGGGCACGCCTCGTTTAGATTCTTTTAAAAAACGCCCAGAGCCATCAATAAGCTTAGGACCCATAATGGCAACTTGCTTGTTTTGCTCCATAAAAAGCAACGCATCGCTAAAGGTATTTTCGCCTACAATGGTATCTGGATTTAAAATACACACATATTCCCCTTTGGCTTGAGAAACGCCTATATTATTACCTTTTGGAAAACCTAAATTCGCTTTGTTTTCAATAAGTTTAACCTGGGGAAACTGAGATTTAATCCATGGAACGCTGCCGTCTACCGAAGCATTATCAACCACAATAATTTCAGCATCCAAGTTTTTTGTAGCAGCCACTACACTCTGCAAACACAGGTCAATAAAGTACTTTACGTTATAGTTCAGAATGACTACCGATAACTTCATGCGCTAGCTTTTCATAGACGTTTCAAAAGGAATGCGCTGACTGATGCTGCGCCCTAGGGTAAGTTCATCGGCATATTCGAGTTCGTCGCCTACACCAATACCACGAGAAATGGCAGAAAACGTCAATGGAAAATGGCTTAATTTTTTAAAAATGTAGTAATTCGTTGTGTCACCCTCCATGGTGCTTCCCAACGCAAAAATGATTTCGTTCACACTTCCCTGCTCAACACGCTTAACGAGTGCGTCAATGGTAAGTTGATCTGGACCAATACCCTCCATGGGAGCAATCTTACCACCTAACACATGGTAGCGACCCTTAAACTGTCCGGTTGCTTCTATTGCCATCACGTCTCGTACATCTTCCACCACACAAATAACACTTTCGTCTCGAAGGGGATTGACGCAAATACTGCATATTTCAGCATCTGAAATATTGTGGCATGTGGTACAATAACGTATTTCTTGGCGTAATGTTGCAATT
>JBMYLU010000063.1:0-5400 GCA_049596595.1 Flavobacteriaceae bacterium
CGGAATGACGGCAGATTGGGTACATTTGCCTTATGAGTTTTTACAAGAAATTTCAAACCAAATCATTAATCGTGTCCCAGGAATTAACCGTGTGGTCTATGATATTAGTTCAAAACCCCCTGCTACGATTGAGTGGGAATAAGTTTTTTATTGTAATTGCTGTGATGCTGTGCAGTTTTTTTGGATTTTCCCAAGAAGCTGAGGTGTCACATTTTATTGTGCATAAGGTAAAAAAGAAGGAAACCTTAGCTGCCATTGCATCGCGTTATGATATCACCCCCGAGCAAATTATTGCGTATAACCCCTATGCGAAAAAAGGCATCCGAAAACGGGATAAACTCAAAATTCCACGCTATAAAAAAACGGTACAATTGCCCGCCCCAAAAAAAGGGTCGAAACATATCGTACAGCCTAAAGAAACCCTTTGGCGTATTGCCTATACCTACGGGATTTCGATTGATTCCTTACGCACACTCAACCCGCGACTAAAAGACACACTTTCCGTTGGGACAATCCTTAATGTTCCAGAGAAAACCGCTGAAGAAAAGGCTACACAGTTTAGTTATTATACGGTACAGCCAAGAGAAGGGTTTTATCGATTGGAACAAAAGCTAGGGCTGACCAAAGCACAGTTAGAAGCCCTGAATCCCGAACTTTTAAGTGTTGACTTGCAAGTGGGGATGGTGCTTAAAATTCCAAAAATTCAAGCCGATAGCCAAGTCCAGCAAAAAGACCTGTTGGCAAAGCCCAATTTTTGGGACAGTACTTTTGTTACACCTGTGGTGCGCATTGCCCTTATGGCACCCTTTCGCCTTTCTCGCATCGAATTGGATTCTGTTTTGCAGACCCAAAAAACACTTAGCGAACGTAATTTGACTACGGTAGCGCTTGATTTTTATGCGGGTATGCTACATGCAGCCGACAGCCTAAATCGCGCAGGGTTGAGTGTAGAGCTTTCGGTTTTTGATACAGAAAATCAACGGTATATCGTGGAGCAACTGCTCAACCAAAACGACTTTTCTAAGTTTGATGCTGTAATTGGACCCTTTACCCCCGATAATGTGAGCAGGGTAGCACAAGCCCTTACTTTTTTTAATATCCCTGTTATATCCCCATTAACAACACGGAACTATCAACAGTATAAGACATCGTTTAATACGATTCCCAGTAGAGAAACCTTAAGTCAGCGTATTTCTGTGTATATCGATTCATTGGATGCAGTTACAGAAAACCCGTGCATTCTTATCATAGCAGATGAAAAAAATCAAAAAACAGCCTTACGACTACAAGAACAATTTCCATTGTCCGAAGTTATTCAGCCCGATGAAAAATTTGGCTATGTAAAACCCGAAGACGTAGATTCCTTATTAACTCCAACCCGTCCCAACTGGGTTTTTTTGGAGTCAGAAGATTTAAATTTGGTGACAAGCATGACCTCTATGCTCAATGCACAGCAACGTAAAGACCGTAAAGTGCAGTTGTTTACACATTATCGTTCTGCCACCTATGACGACCCTAATGTATCGCAAGCACATTTGGGGAATTTAAGGTTTACATATCCGAGTTATTTTCTTGAAAACCGTGATAGCATTCGCGTAAAATTTGATGAAGGATACAAAAATCGATTTGGAAAAATTCCAAACCGCACGGCACTCAAAGGCTTTGATGTGCTGATTGATATTGCCTTGCGTATCGCTATAAAACGCACTCTTATGCAAGGGGTTTCTTTGGGGTTAGGAGAGCAACTGCAACACCGATTTGAGTATAACCCCGCACCTGGAGGGGGGTATCAAAATACGGCAAGCTATACCGTTCAACATCAAGGTTTTGAGACTATCGAAGTTGGACCTCCGAGTATTCAGTCTGATTCACTACTTATTAGGTAGTTAATTCTTTGTATTTTTGCCACTTTAAACGCAATCAAGCTATGCCTAAAACCAAATATGTTTTTGTTACTGGAGGAGTTACATCATCACTTGGGAAAGGCATCATCTCAGCCTCTTTGGCTAATTTACTTCAAGCGCGTGGGCTCAAAACCACTATTCAAAAGTTTGACCCTTACATTAATGTTGACCCTGGAACCTTAAACCCATATGAGCATGGGGAGTGTTTTGTTACCGATGATGGCGCAGAAACTGACCTTGATTTGGGACACTATGAGCGTTTCCTAAACGTGCGAACCTCACAGGCGAATAACGTTACTACAGGTCGTATTTACCAAAGTGTGATTGAAAAAGAACGCCGTGGGGAGTTTTTGGGTAAGACGGTACAGGTTATTCCGCACATTACCAACGAAATCAAAGAGCGTATACAATTGTTGGGGTCTACGGGTGAATACGGTGTTGTTATTACCGAAATTGGCGGTACTGTGGGGGACATAGAATCCTTGCCCTACATTGAGGCGGTGCGTCAATTGCGTTGGGAATTGGGACGAGACAACTGTATTGTGATTCATTTGACCCTAGTACCGTATTTGTCTGCGGCGGCGGAGCTTAAAACCAAACCTACCCAACACTCTGTAAAAACGCTGATGGAAAGTGGGATTAATGCCGATGTTTTGGTGTGTCGAACAGAACATGAACTATCGGACGATATCCGTAACAAGCTTGCACTTTTCTGTAACGTAAAACGCGAAGCGGTTATCCAGTCCATTGACGCAGATACCATTTACGATGTTCCTCTGCTAATGTCAGAGGAAGGTCTAGATAGAGTGGTACTTGATTTGTTGTCATTGCCCGATAATTTGGAGCCAGACCTGACCAAATGGAAAGCCTTTCTGTCTAGGCATAAAAATCCTAAACATCATATTCGCATAGGCTTGGTTGGAAAATACGTCGAATTACAGGATTCCTATAAATCTATTTTAGAGGCGTTTATTCATGCTGGTGCTGCTAACGAAGTTAAGGTTGAGGTAGTTTCGATTCACTCCGAAGAATTAACTCCTGAAAATTGTAAAGAAGTGTTAGACGGACTTCATGGCTTGCTTGTAGCTCCCGGCTTTGGTTCAAGAGGTATTGAGGGAAAAATCAGTGCGATTCAATATGTTCGAGAAAACAATATCCCGTTTTTTGGTATTTGCTTGGGGATGCAAATGGCAGTTATTGAATATGCCCGTAATGTATTGGGGCTAAAAGATGCCAACTCAACCGAAATGGATGAAAACACGCCAAATCCGGTGATTAGTCTTATGGACGAGCAAAAAGAAGTAGAAAACAAGGGCGGTACTATGCGCCTTGGCGCTTGGGACTGCACGCTTTCACCAAACAGTCTTGTGCATGAAATTTACCAAACGAATGCCATTAGTGAACGCCACCGCCACCGCTATGAGTTAAATAATACTTATGTAGACGAACTTTCTAAGCACGGACTTTTTGCAACGGGCATAAATCCCGACACGGGTCTTGCTGAAATCGTTGAAATCAAATCACATCCATGGTTTGTGGGTGTGCAATACCATCCCGAATATAAGAGTACTGTATTAGAACCACATCCGCTGTTTACTGCCTTTGTAAAAGTGTGTAGTCAATATGCAAAAAACAAATAAAAACGCATGGAAGAACGTCGTATAGACCCCTTACAAATCATAGGCATGGTAATCATTTTTGCCATTTTCACCTGGATGATGTACACCCAATCTGCCGAAGATTTGGCACAAGCCAATACCCAAGAGGCACAAACTACAGAAGCTGTTGAAACGGTTAAGGTTCCAACTGATGAAGTCGTTGTTGAAACCCCCATAGCACTTCCGACAGAAACCGTTGCCAAAGAAACGATCACCCTATCAAATGAGGTGCTCACGCTTGGGGTTTCTACCAAAGGCGGGTTTATGGAGCAAGTGTTGCTCAACGGGGAAGTGAATTACCAAAAGGAGGATTTGTATTTGATTAACAATGATAATAATTCCTTAAATATCGCATTTACCACGGCTTCGGGACAATTGTTGCAAACCAAATTTTTGATGTTTTCGCCAAGTTTATCCGAAAACGAAAACGGGCAGCAATTACGCCTTCGTTCCACCATAGATGAAAACGCTTTTATTGAGTTTGTGTATACGCTGCCAAAATCGGGGTATCGCTTTGGTTTTGAGGTCGTTGCCGAAGGAATTGAAAACACTTTGGATACCGCTATTCCTGCTGCTTTTTCGTGGACTATGGACGGGTTTCGTCATGCGAAAAGCGCACAATACGAAAACCGCTATACCCAGTTGGCATATCGCCACGAAAACGACAAATACAGTACACTCTCTGCTTCTGGCGATGATGATGAAAAAGAGAAAAATGTGGAATGGGTGTCTTATCGCCAACACTTTTTTAGCAGTATCCTAATTCCAAATCAACCTTTTGAACAAGCAAGCTTGGAATCTGTGTCCAAAACAGATGAAGACGTAGAGCAATCCGACTACTTAAAAGCATTTTCTACCGAGACCACTTTGCCGTTTCAGCGTAACCGTTTCCAAGCCAATTTTGATTGGTATATGGGACCTACCGATTATGCCATATTAAAGAATTACGATGAAAATCTTTACGAAAGTATTTCATTTGGTTGGGGACTTATTGGATGGATAAACCGCTCCGTTTTCTACCCGCTTTTTGGTTCTCTCACGAGTTTAGTACCACATGGGATTGCCATTATTTTACTCACTATTATCGTGCGTTTGGTGTTGTCTCCTGTGTTGTATAAATCCTATGTTTCTCAGGCGAAAATGCGGGTGCTTAGACCTGAAATCACTGCCTTGAACGAAAAGTATAAAAACGATGCCACTAAGCGTCAGCAAGAAACCATGAAGCTCTATACCAAAGCAGGGGCGAGCCCACTTGCGGGTTGTATTCCTGCGCTGCTACAAATGCCGGTTTTCTTTGCGCTGTTCTACTTTTTTCCGATTGCCTATGAACTGCGAGGCAAATCGTTTTTATGGGCGGATGATTTGTCGTCTTATGATGTTATTGCCGAGCTGCCGTTTAGTATTCCTTTCTACGGAGATCACATCAGTTTGTTTCCTTTATTAGCTTCTATTGCCATATTCTTCTACACGCGTATGACCACGGGACAGCAAATGCAACCCACACAACCCGGCATGCCCAACATGAAATTTATCATGTACCTCATGCCTGTAATGATGTTGTTTTTCTTTAACAATTACGCAAGTGGATTTAGTTTGTATTATGTGGTTTCTAACCTATTAATGATTGGGATTATGGTGGTGATTAAAAATGTAATCATCGACCAAGATAAAATCCACGCACAGATAGAGGAAAATAAAAAGAAACCTAAAAAGCAAAACCGCTTTCAGCGCAAAATGGCTGAAATGATGGAAGAAGCTGAACGTCAGAAAAAGCTTCGCAAATAATTTCCTTGTGCTAACTTGGTGCTTTGTAGCACATTAACTTCCTTACCTTTGTG
>JBMYLU010000064.1:0-5386 GCA_049596595.1 Flavobacteriaceae bacterium
GTGTTTCGACTTGGAATTGGCTCAGGATATCGTGTTGTAAATGTTTTTACAGAAGACCATGCAGCACTATCGGGAGCTAGAGATGTAGAGTTTGCAAACGCATTAAACCCCGAACGTTCATGGAACGTAAATCTGAATTGGACCAAAAATATTTATGCCAAACAGGGCTATATTTTAAACATTGATGCAAGTGTGTTTTACACCTATTTCAATAACCGAATTCTACCCGATTACGACACAGACCCTCAAAAAATAATCTATGACAATCTAAGTGGACACGCTGTAAGTAAAGGAGCTACATTAAACCTAAGAGGGTTGTTTTCAAACGGATTTCAGTTTAACGGAGGGGTTACTTGGATTGACGCATATATTGTAGAAAATGGTGTAAAAGAAAGCCCCTATTTGACGGAAAATGTCATGGGAACGTATCAGCTCACATACAATACTGAAAATGGTCGTGCTACGTGGGATGTAACTGGCAATGTTGTTGGCCCAATGCGTTTACCACTTTTAAGCGACAACGATCCGCGAGACCCTAACAGCCCATGGATGCATATCTTGAATGCACAATACACGCATCGTTGGGAAGCTTTTGAAGTATTTGGCGGCGTTAAAAACATTCTTGATTTTACACCACCTGCGAATAGTATTGCTCGGTCGCAAGATCCGTTTGATACGCAAGTTGAATTTGATAGCGAAGGAGCACCAAAAGCAACACCCGAAAACCCGTACGCTTTAACATTTGACCCCAGTTATGTATATGCCTCCAATCAGGGAAGACGCTTATTTTTAGGGGTGCGTTGGCAACTAGATTAGCACTTTTGCTTGCCCACTAATTTCTTTTGCTAAAGTGATGTCTAGGTCGGTAACGGCATTTTGGTCATGGGTGCGTAATGAAATCGTTACGCGGTTGTAGCTGTTTTGCCAATCGGGGTGATGATTTAGTTTTTCAGCTATTTCTGCTACTTGCGTCATAAACGCAAAGGCTTTTTTAAAATCAGCAAAAACAAATATTGCGGTCAGCGCGTCAGCGTTCCATTCCCAGTCAGATGCAACATCACCAAGAGCATCAAAAACATTTTCAGAAGTGTAGTGAATCATTAGATGTCGCAGCTCATGTCTGCACCGCAGCATTGCGGGGATTTGATTTTTCCTTCGCAAGAAGGACATTGCGAAATTTGTATTTCACTTCCGTCATCTAAAGACAGGAGTCCATTTTCTAGAGGTACATTGCATTTGCCGCATGTGGCATTTACTGACATACCGCATTGAGAACATTCATACGTAACCATAATGCTTATTTTTTATAAAAATACAACTTATATGCATTTCCATTTATTATGACGTAAATTTGTAGCGCTATGAAAAAAATCATCATTGTTGGTTCTGGGTTTTCTTCTCTATCGGCAGCCTGTTATTTAGCCAAAAAGGGACATAGTGTTCAGGTGCTCGAAAAAAACAACTCGCTTGGAGGTCGTGCACGACAGTTTAAAAAAGAAGGATTTACGTTTGATATGGGCCCTTCATGGTATTGGATGCCCGATGTTTTTGAATCGTTTTTTGCCGACTTTGATAAAAGCGTTTCAGATTACTATCAGCTCGACCGTCTCGCGCCCGGCTATCAAGTGGTTTTTGGAAAAGATGATATTTTTCCTGTGGAAGACAGCATTGCCAAAATTGCCACACGATTTGAAAAAATAGAACCCGGAAGTGGGGCGAAGCTTACACGATTTTTAGAAAAGGCACGCAACAACTACGATATTGCTGTTAAAGATTTGGTTTACCGCCCTGGTGTATCACCGCTAGAGCTTGTTACCCCGCAAACGGTCAAAAAAGTAGGCTTGTTTTTTACCAATATCCGCAAGCAAGTGGAGCAGCAATTTACGAACCCCAAACTGCGCTCGTTGTTGCAGTTCCCCGTATTGTTTTTGGGTGCCAAACCCGAAAGTACACCTGCCTTTTATAACTTTATGAATTATGCAGATTTTGGTTTAGGCACCTGGCACCCCAAAGGGGGGATGTATCAAATTGTAGATGCCATGGTTACCCTTGGAAAATCCTTGGGCGTAACCTATCACACCGACCACGGCGTAGATGAAATTCTGCTCGACAACGGCAAAGCCCGTGGCGTTCGCGTTGGGGATACCGTTTTCGATGCGGATATCGTGATTTCCGGTGCCGATTACCATCACACAGAAACCTTATTGCCTAAAGAAAAGCGCGCCTACAGCGAATCCTATTGGGACAAGAAAACCTTTGCGCCCTCATCTTTGCTGTTCTACATAGGACTAGATAAAAAACTGGATTCACTAGCGCATCATAACCTCTTTTTTGATGTGGATTTTGATGCGCATGCCGAAAGTATTTACGACACCCCCCAATGGCCAAAAGAGCCGCTTTTTTATGTGAACTTACCCTCACAAAGCGACCCCTCTATGGCACCAAAGGGCAAAGAGGCGTGTTTTATTTTAATTCCGATTGCACCCAATTTGGAAGACACCCCTGAGCTTAGACAGCAATACTTTGACATTGTTATGAAACGCATGGAAAAACTTACGGGACATGACATAAGTAACCATATTTTGTTTAACGAATCCTTTTGTGTAAAGGAATTTAAGGATGTGTACAACTCCTACAAAGGCAATGCTTATGGCATGGCAAACACGCTGTTGCAAACCGCATTTTTACGCCCAAAAATGAAAAGTAAAACCGTAGGCGGGTTATACTTTACGGGACAACTTACCGTTCCCGGCCCAGGGGTGCCACCAGCATTGATTTCGGGTAAAATTGTGGCAGATTTTATTCAATAAAATAACACTTTAATTATGCAAACTATTTTTCACCCTGCCGACTCTCGAGGTAGCGCAGACCATGGTTGGCTTCAGGCAAAACACAGTTTTAGTTTTGCCAGTTGGTTTAATCCAGAACGTATTCAGTTTGGGGCACTTCGTGTACTCAACGACGACATCATCCAGGGTGGAATGGGTTTTGGTACACATCCGCACGACAATATGGAAATTATTACCATACCCCTTCGTGGCGATTTGGAACACAAAGACAGCATGGGGAATACCGAGGTCATTCGTGAAGGTGAAATTCAGGTGATGAGTGCCGGAACGGGCGTGCACCACAGCGAATACAATAAAAACCCTGATCGTGAAATTAACTTATTGCAATTGTGGATTTTCCCCAACAAGCGCAACGTGGAACCCCGCTATGCGCAAATCCCGATTCATACGTTACACCAAAAAAATGAGCCCTTTCAAATATTGTCTCCTAACTCCGATGACCAAGGGGTTTGGATTCATCAAAATGCGTGGTTTCATATGTTGGATTTGGATGCAGAAAAATCAGTGTATTACGACCTCAAGGCAGAGGGGAATGGTGTGTATGCATTTGTCATTGAAGGCGAGGCTGAAATCGGCGAACAGGTTTTAGGGCGCAGAGATGCGTTGGGTATTACAGAAACGGCTACCTTTGAGGTAACCGCACATCAAGATTCACAGCTCCTTTTGATAGAGGTGCCCATGGTTGCGGGGTAAATGCTGCCCTATGAAAACACAGACTATACATATCGCTGGGATGACCTGTTCCGGGTGTGAAAAATCCGTAAAAGAAATCCTTGAATCCCTTGCAGAGGTTTCAAAAGTTATGCCCGACCACAAAACTGGGAAAGTAAAAATAGTTGCCAATCAACATATTACAACTATTGAAATTGCGACAGCGCTTCCCAAAAAATATGCCTTATTGGACGAATCTTTACAGCAACCTTCTAAGTTAAAACAACTTTTTCCACTGTTTTTGATTTTTGGATTTATCCTTCTCAGCACGGGGGTTATTCATTATGATAGCCTAAACCTCAACGCCATGATGCATGATTTTATGGGCTTGTTTTTTATGGTCTTTTCGTTTTTTAAGCTGTTGGATTTACGAGGTTTTCAACGCAGTTTTAAGCAATACGATCCTTTGGCAGCAACACTTCCTTTTTACGGTTGGCTGTATCCGTTTTTGGAGCTCGGACTAGGACTCTGTTATATTCGAGATATTGTGCCAAACGGTATTTTGATTGCCACGATTTTGCTTTTGGGGATGACCACTGTTGGCGTTATTCGCGTGCTGGTGCAAAAAAAACAAATGCAATGCGCCTGTTTGGGAAGTGTGCTAAACCTACCCATGACCGAGGCTACCTTTATCGAAAATGCCATTATGTTGGTAATGGCAGGAAGTCTACTCGGGTAGTTGTGCCACAAAAACCGTTAGTGCTTTTTCAAACTCGGCATTGAGTTCGGAGTTTACAATCCCTTTATCCGCTTTAAAATTTTCAGCAAAGGAAGGAAGCGAAAAAACAGGAATATTGGGATTGTCTCTTGACAACCTCAAGTGTGCAAGTTCTAGAACGGTAATGGCTCCACGCGCTCCTGTTGAAGTTGCCAATAAAAACATGGGTTTGCCGCACCAAATGGGCTTTTCCAATCTGGAAATCCAATCAAAAATATTTTTAAACGCCGTAGTATAGGCACCGTTATGTTCTGCAAACGAAATAACAATGCCGTCGGCAGCCTTAAGTGCTGCTTTAAAGGCAAGTGCCTTTTCGGGGATGCCCTCTTTTTCACGGTCAGTGCTGTAGATGGGCATCTCAAAATCGTTTAGATCCAACAGGTTGATGTTGGCATTAGGTACTTGTTTGGCAGCAAAATGCGCCAGTTTTTGGTTAATGGAGTTTTGGCTCGAACTTGCGCCAAAAGCAACAATATCAGGCATAGCTTATTTTTTTTTTGCTAAGATAATCAATCTGTATGTGAAGTATAATTCACTAAGGAAAGGTAATTTTAGCCAAAAATGCCGGGTATTTTCTCTTTTCTTCCGAGGTTATCCAAACGGTTTTCTCATCAATAATAGATACCGCTTCAATTTGCGCTCCCCTAAAATCGAGTTCGTATTGGTTTATGGAAAGATTCGGATTGGGCGCAAGAGAAAAGTCATTAATCACAAACAGGAATTGACGTTTGTCTTTTCGGTAAGCGGTCAGTACTAGGGTTTTTGTTTTTTGATGGTAATCTGCCCCTGTAATCAGTGCCCCAACAGGGAGAGAGCCAATTTTTTTTGCAGCGGCATTTTCGTTAGAAACCACATAAAGTTCGGTGGTTTTGGTGCTTCGATTTTTGGTAAAAACAATAAGGTTATCCTCAATAAAAATCAGCCCCTCAGCATCAAAAGGCGAAGCTTGTTGAAATCCAAAGTTTTGTTGTTCGGGATAATAAAAGGGTATAGAATCCAAAACTTCTGCACCATCATTTGTAATGGCAACCTCCAAAAGATAGAGGTTTTTTCGTGTGCCAAAATTGTTGCCCATATCTGCCACAACAAGTTTTCCATTTGCTGTGGT
>JBMYLU010000065.1:0-5373 GCA_049596595.1 Flavobacteriaceae bacterium
GGCCGGTTGTTATAGCTCACATTTGTATTGATTACGTGACGAATACTTTGAATTTTTTTGTCTTCCTTAAAGTTAAACACACCATAAAGTGTTGTGTTTACAGCAGCGTTATAATTGTATTGCGCAAAACGGTCAAACCCTCTAAGGGTGTCTTGTTCTGGTAGTGCTTGCAACACCGGATCATAATTATTCTTCTTTATGGTTTCGTTTGTCCAAACCTCATCATAATTAGCACCAACTGTAAAGTTAAAATGTTTTGCTACTTTAAAATTAGTAGCTAGCGGAATAGTGTGCTTCATTCCCGATTTTGCCCCATAAAATAGTCCTTTTGCAGCAATAATATCATCTGTACTGTTTACGCGATTATCGCCACGCATGGTGTATTGAAAATTGATGTTTTGCAGGATGCCCTTCTTAATGCCATTTCGCTTAGCGAAGGGATAAATACGTTCCATATTTGCGGTAAGTGATGGAAGTGTCATGTTAACCGACTTTGTTTGTGTGTTTTGGCTATGTGTGGCAGAAAGTGACAAATTCACAGAAGGGTATTTTGGAAAAGTCCGTGAATATGAAATGGAGGAGTTAAGCGTGTTATTTAAAAAATTATTGGTATTGATTTGATTCAAAGATTCTCTGAAATAGGTGCTACTTCCTAGGTTTACAGACGCTGAAAATCTACTGTTTGGGTTAGACTTACTGTCTTTTGAGTGTGACCAACGAAGATTAAAAATAGTAGATTTACTGTAGTTGGGAAGACCACGTTCCCCATTAATCAAACTTTCGTATCTAAAAGCAAAATTTCCACGATAGCGGTAACGCTTGCTGTAGTTGTTTTCGAGTCGAATTCCATAACTTCCGTTGGTATAATAATCACCCAAAACGGCAACGTCTAAGTTGTCTGATAGCACAAAGTAGTAACCACCGTTTTGTAAAAAATAGCCACGTGTAAAGTTCTCTCCTATGGTTGGAAACAAAAATCCGGTACTGCGGTTTTGTGTCATTGGGAAATAGGCAAAGGGAAAAAACAGAGGTGTAGGCACATCGGCGATATACAAGTTACTGAGTCCCGCAATAATTTTTCTTTTTGGAACAAATTTTGCCGTCCTAATGCGGATATAATATTCAGGGTCATCAACATTTTCAGACGTTGTCACTTTTGCATTTCTCAAATAATAGACAGAGTCATTCTGCTTTTTTGTAGCCGATGCTTTAACATTCATTCCCTGTTGTTCGCTTCTGGAATTCCAAATAATAGCCTTTTTAGTGTCAAAATTAAATCGGATTGAGTCTGGGAATATCTCATCGGAACCCTGTTTAAAAGCGGGGGGTTGTGTCAGTACTCCTAATGAGTCTTTAATACGCCCTGCGGTAACCTCATTTGTGGTATAATCCAACACAATGATGCCTGATTTTAATTCTATATTTTGATAGTAGAGTTCAGCACCATCATACATATACAACTTATTCTCTTTTCGGTTGAGAACCATATACCCATCGGCGTGGCGCTTTACTTTGTCCAATAGTATAGCTTTTTTTGGAGAAATGGAGTCTTGGGCTACTGTTACAGAGTCGGAAATTTTAGGGTTTTCCTGAGCCCTAACAGTTCCTGAAATAGCCAGTAGCATGCAAAGAATTTGCACAAAATATGGGATGCCAGAATATTGTCTTATTTTTGACAAGGACTTCAGCTTGTTTGGGTTCAAAAATACACATATTTTATCCAGTATGCGCCTCATAGTAGCAGTATCCTTTTTTCTTGTCTTAGGTTTTTTAGTTCCTCGCAAATTGCATGCCCAAAGCCAAAAACCCTTTACGGTAGTTATCGATGCTGGTCACGGCGGAAAAGATCCAGGGAATAGGGGAAATAGTTACTATGAAAAGAAGATTGTATTAAGTATTGCCCTAAAAACGGGGGCGCTGCTCAAAAAGGAAAAGGGAGTCAAAGTTGTTTATACGCGTACTACCGACAAATACATAACACTGAACGGCAGAGCGAATATTGCCAATAAGGCAAAGGCAGATTTGTTTGTTTCCATTCATTGCGACGCACATAATTCTAATGCTCATGGTGCAGGAACATTTGTTTTGGGATTACATCGAAATCAAGACAATTTTCGAATTGCCCAGAAAGAGAATTCCGTAATTTTTCTAGAGGACAATTACGAGCAAGAATACGATGGTTTTGACCCAAATAACCCTGAATCAGTGATTAGTTTGGTGCTCATGCAAGAAGATTATTTAAACCAAAGCATAGAAGCTGCAAATCATATTCAACAGAGTTTTGTTAAAAACCTAAAACGTAAAAACCGTACGGTGAAACAAGCTGGATTTTTGGTGTTACGCAACACCTATATGCCAAGCGTGTTGGTAGAAACAGGCTTTTTAACAAACGCAAAAGAAGGAGCTTACCTAAACTCCAAACGAGGTCAAAACGAAATGAGTCGTGCTATAGCAAATGCCATAATGCAGTACAAAGCCTCACTAGATGGCACATTATTTAATGGTCTGGTTATCGATACAGCATCCGCTACTAATGATAATATTGAACATCAGAAGAATGCCAACCCTATTGTATATCGAATTCAAATTGCAGCAAGTACAAAAAAAATCAAAACGGCTTCTTATAATTTTAAGGGACTAACACCCATTACCCGTGTTCAAAAAGGCAATCTTTATAGGTATTATTATGGAGATTTTACATCCTACAGAAAGGCTAAAGCAACATTGAAAAATGTTACTGCAAAAGGATACAAAGGCGCTTATGTAAAGGCGTTCAAAAACGGTTTAGAGGTGTCAATAACTCCTGAAATGAAATCAAATTAATACTTCTCTCCTCTTTAAATAATCCGTATTTTTGACCAAAATGCGATAACGTGAAGTTTTCAAACGAGGTAAAAACAGCACTGCTTTTTATTTTTGGGATAACCCTTTTTCTCATTGGTTTTAGCTACCTAAAATCAAACGATGTTTTTGTCTCTGATCGTGTTTTTTTTGGTATTTATGACAATACTGAAGGACTGGTTAATGGAACTCCAGTTACCATTAATGGATATCAAGTTGGTGCGGTAGAATCTAGTAGACTTTTAAAGCCATCGGCTAAAATATTAGTACGTTTTCGTGTTGAAAACGATTTCCCCTTCTCTATAAACAGTACTGCACAGATATACGAGTCTGGTCTTATTGGTGGCAAGGGGCTCGCTATTATTCCCGCCTTCGACGGCGCATCGCTTGCAAAAGATGGCGATACCTTAGCGACAAGCATTGCCCCAGGACTTACAGATTTGGTAAATGAAAAATTATCTCCGCTCCAAGAAAAAATTGAGAGTATGATTGTTCATGCCGATTCAGTGCTTATTGCTTTTAATAACGTGTTGGATTCGAAGCGTCAAGAAGCGTTACGACAATCTATTGACCAATTTACGCAAACTACTGTTGCACTTTCGGAATTAACCGCTTCGCTAAACGAAAATTTAAACAGCACGGATGGTACACTAAACAAAACCTTTGCTTCGCTAGAGCGTACCGCTGTAAATGCCGCCAGCATTACCGACTCTTTGCAAAGTGCACCACTAGGACAAACTATTCGCTCTTTAGAACAAACTTCAAAAGATTTAGCCCATATTACCGCAAAAATTGCCTCTGGAGAAGGGTCTTTGGGCAAAATGGTTTATAGCGATTCACTAATTGCTGCGCTTAACCAAACCAATACCCAAGCGCAGCTACTTCTGGAGGATTTACGCCTTAACCCCAAGCGTTACGTGCATTTTTCGTTGTTTGGCAAAAAAAATAAAGCCTACGAACAACCAAAAAAGTCTGAATAAGAATGACTGCGTACCTTCCTAATATTGCGTTTGCAGTTTTGTTTTTTGCTTTGGTAGGGCTTTTTACTAAAAATGTTCGTCGCATTATTCGAAATATCAAATTGGGGAACGCAGCATACCGTTCCGACCAACCCAAAAAACGTTGGATGCACATGGCGCGTATTGCCTTGGGGCAATCCAAAATGGTACGCAAACCCCTTTCAGGAGCGTTGCATGTTATTGTTTATCTAGGTTTTGTTATCATTAATATCGAATTGCTCGAAATTATCATCGATGGTTTTTTAGGCACACATCGCATCTTTGCGCCTTATTTGGGAGGTGCCTACAATGTTCTCATTTTCACTTTTGAAATTTTTGCAGCTCTTGTATTGATAAGTGTATTCTTTTTCTGGACACGCCGTAATATCATGCGTATCAAACGTTTTTGGAAACCTGAAATGAAAGGCTGGCCTAAGTGGGATGCGGATATCATTTTATATGCCGAGGTGGTGCTGATGGGATTGTTTCTCACGATGAATGCCGCCGACTATTGGTTGCAAACGGTTGCGCAAGATGCGCATTATGTGCAAGCGGGGAGTTTCCCAGTAAGTCAGTTTTTACTACCTATTTTTGATGGAATGCCTGCCGAAACTGTTATTGTTGTGGAGCGTACCGCATGGTGGCTGCATATTGGCGGTATCTTGTTGTTTTTGAATTATTTATACTATTCAAAACACTTACATATCATCCTTGCATTTCCAAACACATATTTTGCAAAATTAGATGCTCAGGGTAAGCTCCCAAACATGCAAGCGGTTACCAACGAGGTAAAACTCATGTTGGACCCCAACGCCGATCCGTATGCAGCACCTGCCACAGATGCCACGCCTTCATCTTTTGGGGCAGCAGACGTCACGGATTTAAATTGGGTGCAACTTATGAACGCGTATTCGTGCACCGAGTGTGGGCGATGCACCGCAGAGTGCCCCGCTAATCAAACCGGGAAAAAACTATCTCCCCGTAAAATCATGATGGATACACGGGATAGACTCACCGAAGTCGGAAAAGCCTTAAACAAAGGGGAAGAACCCAACCAAAATACCCTTTTAGATAATTATATTTCGAGGGAGGAGCTTTGGGCTTGTACATCATGTAACGCATGTGTAGAAGCTTGTCCTATTGCCATAGATCCACTGTCCATAATTATGGATATGCGACGTTATTTGGTAATGGAACAATCGGCTGCTCCTGCTGAATTAAATGTAATGATGACCAATGTAGAGAACAACGGCGCTCCTTGGCCATTCAATCAACAAGACCGTTTAGCTTGGCGCGAAGAATTAAATACATAAACATGAATAAAGAAAAAGTAGACCAATTACTTAAAGAAAAATTAGAAGACGGCGAACACGTAAGTCCGGTATTGCCCGAGGGTATCAAAAATTATTTAATAGATATCGATGGTACCATTTGCGATGATATCCCTAATGAAGAACCTGAGCGTATGGCTACAGCAAATGTGTATCCAGATGCTTTAGAAACGCTTAATCGTTGGTATGACGAAGGACATGTG
>JBMYLU010000066.1:0-5271 GCA_049596595.1 Flavobacteriaceae bacterium
AAGACGGAACGGTTTTTCACGGTAAATCCATTGGCATTGAGGGGCAAGCATTTGGCGAGTTGTGCTTTAATACAGGCATGACAGGATATCAAGAGATTTTCACCGACCCTTCCTATTATGGGCAATTGATGGTTACCACCAACGCGCATATAGGAAACTATGGGGTGCTTAATGATGAGTCTG
Source organism: Flavobacteriaceae bacterium (assembly GCA_049596595.1). Lineage (GTDB taxonomy): Bacteria > Bacteroidota > Bacteroidia > Flavobacteriales > Flavobacteriaceae > UBA7446. The sequence goes on from JBMYLU010000066.1 coordinate 184, forward strand.
AGTCGGGAGCCATTCAAATTGCAGGTCTTATCTGTAAAAATTTCAATTTCGGATTTTCACGTGAAGCAGCCGACAATTCTTTGTACAATTTTTTTGACGCACAAAATCTTGTAGCTATTTCTGATGTCGATACACGTGCACTTGTAAGCTATATCCGAGACAACGGTGCGATGAATGCCGTTATTTCTACTGAAACGGACGACTTAGATACGTTAAAAAAACAACTTGCTGATGTGCCTTCTATGAAAGGATTAGCCTTAGCACCGAAAGTATCTACCAAAGAACCTTATTTTGTAGGTGATGAGAATGCCCAAATTAGAATTGCTGCACTAGACTTGGGGATTAAGAAAAACATACTGCGTAACCTTGCATCCAGAGGAGCTTACATAAAAGTATTTCCATTGCATACTACTTTCGAAGAAATTAGTGACTGGAATCCAGATGGTTATTTCTTGTCAAATGGACCCGGCGATCCAGAACCATTGCACTCTGCTCAAGCTGTTGCTGCCGAAATTATTGCCAAAGGATTGCCTCTTTTCGGAATCTGTTTGGGGCATCAAACCATTGCGCTTTCACAGGGTATTTCAACGTACAAAATGCTAAACGGCCACCGTGGAATTAACCACCCCGTACTGAATGAAGAGACCGGAAAAGGTGAGATTACTTCTCAAAACCATGGGTTTGCGATTAACCGTGAAGAAACCGAGGTGCACGAGCAGGTACTCATTACACACACCCATCTAAATGACAATACGGTTGCGGGTATCCGCATTAAAGGAAAACCTTGTTTTTCTGTGCAATACCACCCTGAGGCTAGTCCTGGTCCACACGACTCATCGTATCTTTTTGATCAATTTATAACTAACATTAACAACTACAAAAAACAAGCATCATGAGCATTATTTTAAGCGTACACGCACGTCAAATTTTTGATTCCAGAGGGAATCCAACTGTTGAGGTTGATGTAATTACCGAATCTGGAATTATGGGTCGTGCTGCTGTTCCTTCAGGAGCTTCAACAGGTGAGCACGAGGCTGTGGAACTTCGTGACGGAGGAAATGCCTATATGGGCAAAGGCGTTCTTCAGGCGGTAAAAAATGTAAATGAACTTATTGCGCCAGAACTATTGGGAAGCTCTGTCTTTGAGCAAGAAGAAATTGATCAAATTATGATTGATTTGGATGGGACACCCAACAAATCAAAATTGGGTGCCAATGCTATTTTGGGCGTATCTCTTGCCGTTGCAAAAGCAGCAGCAAATGAGTTGGGTCAGCCATTATATCGTTATGTTGGAGGCACTCGTGCTATCACACTTCCCGTTCCTATGATGAACATCATTAATGGGGGGTCTCATTCCGACGCTCCAATAGCCTTTCAAGAATTTATGATTATGCCCGTAAAGGCTGTCTCACTTTCTCAGGCACTTCAGATGGGAACTGAAATTTTTCACAACCTCAAGAAGGTGTTAAAAGGCAGAAATTTAAGCACAGCCGTAGGCGATGAGGGTGGGTTTGCACCAACGTTGGCTGGTACCGAAGATGCGCTAGACACCATTTTGTTAGCGATTGAAAAAGCAGGCTATAAACCCGCAAAGGAAGTTATGATTGCATTAGACTGTGCAGCTGCAGAGTTCTATGTAGACGGCAAATACGATTACACCAAATTTGAAGGGGATTCTGGAAAAGTACGCTCTTCACAAGAACAAGCGGATTACCTTGCCTCTTTGGTTGAAAAATACCCGATTGTATCTATTGAAGATGGTATGGATGAGAACGACTGGGAAGGTTGGAAGTATCTTACCGAAAAAATTGGTGACAAAGCGCAATTGGTTGGGGATGATTTATTTGTGACCAACGTTACCCGCCTTAGCCGTGGAATTGAGCAAGATATTGCCAACTCTATTTTGATTAAAGTAAATCAAATTGGGTCGTTGTCTGAAACCATTGCAGCGGTACAAATGGCACAAAATGCTGGATATACCTGCGTAATGTCGCACCGCTCGGGCGAAACGGAAGACAACACCATTGCCGATTTGGCAGTGGCTTTAAATACGGGGCAAATTAAGACGGGTTCATTGTCGCGTAGCGACCGTATGGCAAAGTACAACCAATTGATTCGTATTGAAGAAGAATTGGGAAGAACTGCCTACTATCCACAAGAAAAAGCATTTAAAGTAGCACTCTAAATAAATTGACAAAAATATAGATAATACCCATGACAAAATTTGCAACACTCTCTATTGATGATAGATCCATTGAACTTCCTTTAGTCAAAGGATCGGAGAATGAATTGGGTATTGATATAAAAACGCTTCGTGCTAAAACGAATGTAATTACCATAGATCCTGGCTTTAAAAACACAGGATCATGCCTGAGCGCCATTACTTTTTTGGATGGCGAAAAGGGTGTGTTGCGTTATCGTGGGTATGATATTGAGGAGCTTGCCAATAACGCCGATTTCTTGGAAGTTGCTTATTTGCTCATTTTTGGTGAATTGCCCAACGAAGAACAACTTGAAAAATTTTTAACAGATATCAAGGAGGAGTCTTATATAAATGAAGACTTAAAAAAGATTTTAGAGAGTTTTCCAAGTGCTGCACACCCCATGGGGGTGCTGTCCTCCCTTACAAGTGCGCTCACATCATTTAACCCCAGTTCTGTTGATGTTGAGAGTGAAGAAGAAATGTATAAAGCTATCGTGCGCATAATGGGAAAACTTCCAGTTTTGGTAGCTTGGGTATTTCGAAAAAAGTTAGGTCTTCCGCTAAAATACGGGGATTATTCTCTTGGATATGTCGAAAATATCGCACGGATGATGTTTCGCAAACCCAACAAGGAATATGTAGCAAATCCCATTGTGGATGCCGCTCTTAATAAGTTATTAATTTTACATGCTGAACACGAACAAAACTGTTCTACTTCAACAGTGCGAATTGTTGGATCATCACACGCTGGCTTGTTCGCTTCTGTTGCAGCTGGAATTTCTGCGCTTTGGGGACCCCTACACGGTGGTGCAAACCAAGCTGTGGTTGAAATGCTCGAAGCCATTCGTCAAGATGGCGGCGATACTAAAAAATACATGGAAAAAGCTAAAGACAAATCAGACCCCTTTCGTTTGATGGGCTTTGGACACCGTGTGTATAAGAATTTTGATCCTCGGGCGCGTATCATCAAAAAAGCTGCCGATGAGGTGCTAAAAGACCTTGGTGTTGTTGATCCTGTATTGGATATTGCCAAGGAATTAGAGGCAGAAGCCTTGAGTGACCCTTACTTTGTGCAACGCAAGTTGTATCCAAATGTGGATTTTTACTCGGGTATTATTTACCGCGCCATGGGAATTTCTACTGAAACCTTTACGGTAATGTTTGCCCTTGGTCGTTTGCCCGGTTGGATTGCACAGTGGAGAGAAATGAGATTAATGAATGAGCCTATTGGGCGCCCGCGCCAAATTTATGTAGGCGAAAACCAAAGACCTTTTGTACCATTGAATAAACGATAAGTTATGGGATAACCCCCTCTGTACATACAGAGACGCAAATGCTTACCCATGTGGTATTGGGTACTGCAGATGCTATGGGAAAACTTCCTCACTTAGACGATTTATACGACCCCACTTCACGTAAGCATTTGTTGGCGAATACCTTCCCCAAGAAAAAAGATTTACAAGCTGCTTTACAAGAATTGGAGCATGTTTTTTTGCGCTATAATGTTACCGTTTTTCGCCCCGATGAGGTCTGTGACTGCAATCAAATTTTTGCGCGCGACTTGGGTTTTGTTATTGATAATGTTTGGGTGCGTGCCAATATCATTCCACATCGTGAAGAAGAATTACAGGGATTAGTGACGTTGCAAAATCGTATCCCAATGGCGAACCAACTCGTTTTTTCCGAAGAAGTTCATGTAGAAGGTGGAGATGTGCTTGTGCATCACGATCATATTTTTGTTGGTATTTGCACTAGGGCTGACTACTCGGATTTACTTACCGCACGAACAAACAAAGCCGCTGTTTCAGCATTACAAAATGCGTTTCCACAAAAGAAAGTAAAAGCGTTTGAACTGATAAAATCCAACACCATTCCCGAGCAAAATGCGCTGCATTTGGATTGCTGTTTCCAGCCTGTTGGAGAAAAATACGCAATAACTTGCCCCGATGGATTTACGAATATCGATGAATATAATTGGTTGGTGGATTTTTTTGGATGCGAACATATTTTTGAAATAACTGCCTTAGAAATGAGCCAAATGATGTGCAATGTGGTTTCCATCAGTCCGTCTGTGGTAGTTTCAGATACCACATTTACACGATTAAACCAATGGTTGCGCCAACGAAACATTACAGTAGAAGAAATAAATTTCCGTGAAATTGCTAAGCAAGGCGGTTTGTTTCGATGTGTTACCATGCCCTTAACCAGAAAATCATGAGACCCACAAATCATATTGTGATGGTGCGACCCGCATCTTTTCGCGCGAACGAGCAAACTGCCGTAAACAATTACTATCAAAAAAATTCAACCCTCTCAATTAAAGATGCATTGCAGAATGCTCTAGATGAATTTGACACTTTTGTAAGCTGTCTGCGACACCATCAGGTTGATGTTACTGTAGTGCAAGACACACCACAACCTGACACACCCGATGCGGTGTTTCCGAACAACTGGGTAGTGTTTTTGCCGAAACAACGTGCAGCACTATTCCCCATGTTTGCGCCCAACCGCCGTGCAGAGCGCAATAATCGCATTTTTGATGCACTCAAAAACACAGGACACGAGATTTTTACAGTTAAGGATTATACTGCAGCAGAAGAAAATGAAGTGTTTTTAGAAGGTACAGGCAGCATGGTGTTAGACCATCAAAATCGCATTGCGTATTGCGCACTTTCTCCAAGGGCAACGCTAGAATTATTTGAAAAATTCTGTGCCGATTTTGACTACAAACCAATAGCTTTTCATGCCTATCAAACGGTAAATCAAAAGCGGCTTTTGGTTTATCACACCAATGTTATTATGGCTATGGGAGCAGATTTTGCCATAATTTGCTTAGATGCCATTGACGATGTTAGCGAACGCCAGCAGGTTCACGATTCGCTTAT
>JBMYLU010000067.1:0-5194 GCA_049596595.1 Flavobacteriaceae bacterium
GGAGTTTAGCTTTTCAGCTAGACGTTGGCTTACACCAGAAGAAATTAACGGAAATGAACCCGTAACTGACAAAACCGCCCTTGGCTTTCATATCCCCGGAATGTGGGACAAAATTGTGGATATTGAGCATTGTTATTTACAAGAAGAACTTCCCAATCGCATTCGAAACGAAGTAAAACACTATGCACGTCAAAATGAGTTGACCTTTTATGATGCCAGAGAAAAAAGTGGTTTTTTACGCTCATTGATGCTTCGCAACACCCTTGCAGGTGAAATCATGGTGGTGATACAATTTTTTTATGAGGACAAAGATGCACGAACAGCACTACTAGAGTATTTAAAAGATACCTTTCCAGAAATTACTTCTTTGCAGTATATCATAAACGAAAAGGCAAACGATACGATTTACGATCAAGAAATTGTCTGCTATCACGGTACGCCGTTTATCACGGAACACATGGGTGATTTGGCATACCGCATCACACCAAAAGCATTTTATCAAACCAATCCCGCACAAGCAGAAGTACTTTACGCCAAAGCCTTAGAATTGGCTGAAATAAAAAAAACAGATGTGGTCTATGACCTGTATACCGGACTGGGTACTATCGCGCAATATGTGGCGCATACGTGTAAAAAAGTAGTGGGCGTGGAATCGGTTCCTGAAGCCATAATGGCAGCAAAGGAGAATGCGAAGCGTAACAATATCAATAACACAGCTTTTGAAGTTGGCGATATGCGCAAGGTTTTTACTGACGATTTTGTTGAACGACACGGAAATCCCGATGTGATTATTGCAGATCCTCCACGTGATGGCATGCATAAAGATGTAATTGAACAATTACTTAAATTAAAAACTCCTAAAATACTGTATATCAGCTGTAACCCACAAACTCAATCGCGTGATTTGGCACTGCTTTGTGAGTATTATGAAGTAACAATAAGCCAAGCGGTAGATATGTTTCCACACACACAACATATAGAAAATATCGTACTTTTGAAACTAAAGAAATGAACAAATACTCCTACTTCATAGTATTGTTAGCTTCAGCTTTTTTTGGTTGCGAGCCTGATGATATTTGCCTTGCTGAAACACCGGGTACACCAAATCTTATTGTTATGTTTTACGATGAGAACAACCCTGAAGTTAAGAAATCCGTTACAGATTTACAGGTTAAAGGGGTTAGCGCTGAAGGAATTGCACATACAGGCACAGCAGACTCCATTGCTATTCCATTAAAAACAAAGTTGTCCACCAGTTCATTTGTGTTCACAACGACCATCAACAATACCAGCTCTACCGATACGATAACTCTAAATTACGAGACCCAAGATGTATTTATCAGTCGAGCATGTGGCTATAAAACAATCTTTACTAATTTGACTTCTGAGCTTTCAAATTCAGCAATTTGGATAAAAAAATTAGAAGTATTAAATACCTCAATTTCAGACAGTAAAACAACTCATGTTAAAATATTACATTAATTTTTTGATCCTATTGTTTTGCGCTCAAATTTGGGCGCAAAACGAAGCAAAATTCGATAGTTTAGCTAACGAAATCCGCTATGGACTTCGTTTGGGTGTAGACATGAGTAAGCCCATTCGTATGTTTCTTGAGCCGGACTACAAAGGGCTCGAACTTGTGGGAGATTACCGACTCACACGCAATCTTTTTATTGCTGGGGAATTGGGCAACGAAACCAAAACAGTAGATAAAGATGCTGTTCATTTTAAAACCTCAGGTTCCTATCTAAAGCTTGGCGTAGACTATAATGTATATGATAATTGGACTGGTATGGACAACCTTATTGTTGTTGGGTTTCGTTATGGATTTAGCCGTCACCAGCAAACGCTTTTGGGATATGAAAGGCTAATAAACAACCGTTACTGGCAAGAAGACAATCAAGTAACACCAAGTACTCCCAAAACCTACGATGGACTTAATGGACATTGGATTGAGTTACAATTAGGTCTAAAAGCAGAACTTTTGCGAAACCTGTATATGGGAATAAGCATCCAAATGCACCGCTTAATTTCAGACAAAGACCCCGAAAACTTTGAAAATCTATTTATTCCAGGGTTTAATAAGGTGCTAACGGACAACCCTTACGGAGCTGGTCTAAACTACACCGTCAGCTATCAAATTCCCATTTTTAAGAAGTAATCAGCACTTTTTGGGTGCTTTTTTCCATGGGTACTTCACCCATAGCGCCTCCCCTTTTACCAAGAATTTGGGCGCACAAAAACTTGCCAATACCGCCGAGCCTAACAACAACGGCAAATACGGCAACGGTAGTAATACTCCTATGCCTATTCGAAAAAAAACGAATAACACACCAAACACAACGAGATTTAGAATTAAGGCTTTTGTTTTTACACGCATTTATAACGATTTTAGTTTATGACGTTTTTTGGTTCCGCTGTACAGCTCGTATTTCACCAATTTGCTTTCCAGCTTTCCGTTAAATAATTTGATTTTTCGCGAGGGGCGCAAACCCACCGATTTAATCGCTTCAAGGTTTGAGGTAATAAACCAAGCTTGCGTTCCGGCGTAGTGTTGCTTAAGCGTATCCCCAATACGTTTATAAAACACATTTACATCAATGGGAAGTCGTTCTCCGTAAGGCGGATTAAAAGCTATATGAAGTGGTTTTTCAGCTTGCTTCTTTTGTGTTTGGAAAAAATCGTTTTGTGAAATGGCGATAAACTCCGAGAGGTTAGCATTTTGCACATTTTGCTGCGCCTTACGTACCGCAGAGGGTGCTTTGTCATAACCTGTTATTGCATGCGGAAACTCACGCACTTTTTTCAACGCCGACTCCTCAATTTTGGTATAAAGTTCATCATCCCAATCCAACCATTTTTGAAACGAAAATTCCTTACGGTTCAGATTGGCAGGAATATTACAGGCAATCATCGCCGCCTCAATAAGTAAGGTACCACTACCGCACATGGGGTCTAAAAAGTCGGTTTCTCCCTTCCAGCCAGACAACAACAACATTCCAGCTGCCAAAACCTCGTTTATGGGAGCGATATTCGTAGCCCCCCGATAGCCACGCTGATGCAGGGAATCGCCAGAGCTATCCAGCGAAACTTCAACAAACCTGTCTGTTACATACAAATGAATACGCAAATCCGGAAAATCCTTATCCACACTAGGGCGACTCCCTGTGCGGTTACGAAACCTGTCTACCAAACCGTCTTTGGCGCGCTGCGCCACATACATACTGTTTTGGGCTTTTTGCATCATAACCGTAGCACTGATGGCAAACGTATGTTCTGTGGTCATGTATTCCTCCCACGGGAGCTGTAGCATGGCATCATAAACGTCTTTTTCAGATGAAATCGTTCGCTTACCTATAGGCTTAAGAATACGCAATGCGGTGCGCAAGCACAGGTTTGCTTTATACATAAACCCAGTATCGCCTACAAATTGCACGTTGCGAACGCCTGTTTGTACAGATTGCGCCCCCAATTGCTTGAGCTCTTGAGCTAAAATTTCTTCAAAGCCAAAGAGCGTTTTGGCAACCATAGGGAACAATCCCTGCTTGTTGTTCTTCATGGGGCTAAAATAGTTTAAATTTGCAGGATGACAGAAGCTAATCCTGCATGGTATAAAACGTGGTTTGACACCCCTTTCTACCACATCTTGTATCAAGACAGAAACATTGCCGAAGCGCAATTTTTTCTACAAAATCTTATAAAGCATCTTGCATTAAACGCGAACAGCCGTATTTTGGACATCGCCTGTGGACGTGGACGGCACGCCTTGTATTTGGCAACACAAGGCTTTACCGTTACAGGAATTGATTTAAGCCCAAACAGTATTTTACATGCTCAAAATGAAGCAGTTAATAGAGATATAGACGCTCAATTTTACGTCCACGATATGCGTACGCCAGCTAAACAACTCGCAGATGTGGTGCTCAACGTATTTACCAGCATAGGCTATTTTGAAGATAAAGAAGACAACACCAAAACCATAAAGGCATTTTATGATAGCCTGGTGCCAGGAGGTGTTGCAGTAATTGATTTTTTACATCTGCCGTGGGTTCAAAAGCATTGGGTAGCCAATGAAGTTACTACAAAAGGAGATATTACATTTACCCTAAAGCGTAGCTTTAGCGATGGATGGATTAAAAAAGACATTAGGTTTGTCCATGAAGGAAAACCTTACTCCTATACAGAGCGCGTGGCAGCATTAGGGCTTTCAGATTTTGAAGAAATGTTTGACAAGGTTGGATTTACCTTAAAAAATGTTTTTGGCAACTACAGCCTCACTCCTTTTGACCCCGAAACCGCCGAACGTTTAATTTTAGTGGTCCAAAAATGAATATAGCACTTCCCTTTTTTTCGGTGATTTTGGGTGCAGCCCTTGTTTTAGCAGGGGCAGCAAAATCGCAAAAACGATTAAAGCTCCTCCTAGCCTTTAGTGGTGCTTTTTTATTATCAACAACGGTTACTGCACTTTTACCAGAGGTTTTTGGTCACGCTGAAACAACTATTAGCTATTGGATTTTAGGAGGTATTGTGGCGCAGCTTGTACTGGAAAACCTTTCAAAAGGTGCCGAACACGGACACATTCACATACACCATTCCTCAAAATTACCTTTAGCATTACTTATTGGTCTTTCATTACATGCGTTTATCGAAGGATTTCCCTTGCATCATCATCATGAATTGCTCTGGGCAATAGTAGTGCATAAACTTCCCATCGCAATGTTACTGACAGCAGCGTTGTGGCGTACAAAAATTTCACTATTTGCCAAATTCGCAACTCTAATTGGCTTTGCGTTAATGACCCCATTGGGGAGTTATCTCAATGAATCTGTAAGCTGTTTGCAAAACTACTCCGTCCACATTACTGCGCTAGTTGTTGGCGTTATGCTGCACATTTCCACCACCATACTTTTCGAAAGTGCCGAAAACCATAAGTTCAATACTTCCAAAATTGTAGTTATCCTATTTGGATTAGCGTTTGGGGCCTTGCTCTAGTTCTTTCATACTATCTATTGTTGGTATATTTATTGGTGTTTTGTACTAAAACGTTAATTCGTTCTTATTTATAAATTAATGTTAAAGAATTTGATGGAAATTAAGCCGTTAAATTTTGTAAATTTGAAAATAGACCAGTCCCAAAACTGTTCTACTTATGTATTCAAGGCGAAATGCACCTTCATTTTCAGAGTGGTTTTGG
>JBMYLU010000068.1:0-2898 GCA_049596595.1 Flavobacteriaceae bacterium
AGGACAAAGGAATTGAAGCCACCATAAAATTGGCGGAGTCGCCAAATGCAAAAGTGGTTGTTGTGGGTAGCGGTAAAGATGGATTGCCACTAATTTTGGGAAATCAGTAGGATTTTAAAAAAAAGTTCGATATTTGCACTCAAATGAAAGTAACACATACACACCACCAATTAAAGTCATCGTTTCAAACGAGCTAGGTGAGGTGTATAGATAACCGAACAACCCGTTTGAAGCAACTCAAACGGGTTTTTTTGTATCAAATATGAAAAGAGAAAACATACGCATAGCGATTCAAAAGTCAGGACGACTAAATGAAGATTCCTTGAAATTACTAAAGGATTGTGGCATTTCCGTTAACAACGGCAAAGACCAGCTTAAAACAACAGCTTCGGGTTTTCCCATGGAAATTTATTACCTACGTAATGGCGATATCCCACAATACCTTCGTGATGGTGTGGTAGATTTGGCTATTGTGGGCGAAAATTTACTTGTGGAAAAAGGAGAAGATTTGACTATTCTTGAAGAATTGGGGTTTTCAAAATGCCGTGTGTCCATGGCAGTTCCCAAAGAATTTCAATACAACGACATTAAGGATTTTGATGGTAAAAAGATTGCCACGTCTTATCCCAAAACCGTTCAAAAATATTTAGACCGGTGGGGTGTAAATGCGGACTTACACATCATCAATGGCTCTGTGGAAATAGCACCTAACATTGGTCTTTCCGATGCCATTTGTGATATTGTTTCTAGTGGCAGCACGCTCTTTAAGAACAACCTTAAAGAAGTTAAGGTATTGTTTGAGTCACAGGCGGTTTTGGTTGGCGGAAAGTCTCTTTCCAAAGAAAAACAAGCGCTTCTAGATACCTTTTTGTTCCGAATACGAGCGGTAAATGCTGGTAAAAATTCACGTTATGTGGTTATGAATGTACCAAACGATGCTATTTCTCACATTTCAAATATTTTGCCCGTACTAAAAAGCCCAACGGTTATGCCTTTAGTCGAGGAGGGGTGGAGTTCATTGCACACAGTAATCAACAAAAGTACTTTTTGGGAAATGGTAGACGAGCTAAAAGCCGCTGGAGCGCGCGATATTTTGGTGTGTCCTATAGAACGAATGATACAGTAATGAGAATTGTACAAAATCCAGATCAAAAGCAATGGCAAGCATTAACACAGCGTCCAATAGCTGATTTTTCATCTATTGAGCCTATTGTTGAAGAGGTTTTTACGGCCGTCCAAAAAGACGGCGATGTTGCTGTACGTGCCTACAGTCAAAAATTTGATAAGGTTACTATTGAAGATATAATTCTTTCGCAAGAGGCTTTAGCAAATGCGGAAAGTGAATTATCACCCGAACTTGTTCGTGCCATAGATGTAGCCTATGAAAACATTTACACATTTCACGAAGCCCAAGAAACTGCTCTGGTACATGTAAGTACTATGAAAGGTGTAGACTGTTGGCAAGTCAAAAAGCCCATAGAAAAGGTGGGGATTTATATCCCCGGAGGCACAGCACCTTTATTTTCTACGGTGCTCATGCTTGCCATTCCAGCGCAAATTGCAGGCTGTAAAGAAGTTGTGCTTTGCACCCCACCCAATGAAAAGGGTATTCCTGCAGCTATTCGCTATGCTGCTGCTAAATGTGGTGTTAGTGTTGTTGCACAAATTGGTGGTATTCAAGCCATTGCTGCCATGACGTTTGGTACTGAAACCCTCCCAAAGGTGTATAAAATATTTGGTCCGGGAAATCAGTTTGTTACGGTAGCCAAGCAAAAATCCACACAATACCAAACGGCTATTGATATGCCTGCAGGCCCATCGGAATTATTGGTTGTGGCAGATGCCACAGCAAACCCAAAATATGTGGCTGCCGATTTGCTTTCACAAGCCGAACACGGTGTAGACAGTCAGGTCATTTTGGTTTCACTAGAAGAAGACATTATCAAAGAAGTTGCTGCTGAAATTGAAATCCAACTGCAAGAATTACCCCGAAAAGATATTGCTAAAAGGGCATTGAATAATTCCCTAGCGGTGTATTTTGATGATGAAAATACGGCTTTAGCCTTTATCAACGCATACGGACCCGAACACTATATTGTTTGCGTACAAAACGAACGTTTATTTGTTGATGGGGTGAATAATGCCGGGTCGGTATTTATTGGAAATTACACACCTGAGAGTGCCGGAGATTATGCTTCGGGGACCAATCACACGCTACCCACAAACGGCTATACAAAGCAGTATAGTGGAGTAAACCTTGATGCGTTTACCAAAGCGATAACCTATCAACGTATTAGTGCAGTGGGCATTCAGGCATTAGGTCCTACTATTGAGGCTATGGCAGACGCCGAAGGACTTTATGCACACAAAAATGCGGTTAGCCTCCGTTTAAAAGATTTGGATAATGGCTAAGGATTTTAACTTATCAGACTGGGCACGCCCCGAAATGTTGGCACTTTCGCCCTACACTTCGGCTAGAGATACCTTTACCGCCACAGAAGGGGAGTGGACGTTTTTGGATGCCAACGAAAACCCAAATGCTACAGCGGTAAACCGCTATCCTGATCCCAACCAAAGCGCATTGAAAAAACTGATTGCCAACCTCAGGGGTTGTAATGAAAATCAACTTTTATTGGGTAACGGCAGCGATGAAGTGTTGGATTTAATTTTCCGTGCCTTCTGTGCGCCCTACAACGATGAAATTATTATCATGCCCCCGACGTATGGCATGTATAAGGTGTTGGCAAACATCAATAGCGTGGGACTTATTGAAGTACCTCTTGATGCTGATTTTCAGCTGCAACCCAAAAACATATTGGCTTCGGTAACGCCAAACACCAAAGCACTGTTCTTTTGTAGCCCAAATAACCCTAGCGGGAATGCCTTCCGAAAAGCGGA
>JBMYLU010000068.1:2908-5141 GCA_049596595.1 Flavobacteriaceae bacterium
TTATTTTCCCTAATCCTAACGCGCCTACTGGCATGCTACTGGGGTTAGAGCTCATTAAACAGCTCTTAGAAAAAAATACAGATTCAGTTGTAGTGGTGGATGAAGCCTATATTGATTTTTGTGATTTCCCCAGTTGGAGTACTGTCTTGGATGCCTATCCAAACTTGATTATTACGCAAACCCTTTCAAAAGCCTTTGGAATGGCAGGATTGCGTTTAGGCATTGCCATTGCCAGTCCTGAGATTATCGCGCTGCTCAAACGCATCAAACCGCCTTATAACATCAATACGCTAAGTCAGCAAAGCGCCATGGGAGCGCTTAGCGATACCAAAACGGTCAATGCACAGATTGCCGAAAGTATTTCGGAGCGCAACCGATTGGAAAAGGAATTGATTGCATTTTCTTGGGTAAAGCAAATCTATCCTTCAGATGCTAATTTTTTGTTGCTAAAAGTAGATGATGCTGCAAAACGCTATGCACAATTCCTAGACAAGCATATTGTGCTACGTGACCGTTCTTCGCAGGAAAATTGTGAAAACTGCATACGAATTAGTATCGGAACCCCCCAAGAAAACAACCAACTGTTAACCGCTTTTAAATCGCTTGACGAATGAAAAAAGTATTGTTTATAGACAGAGACGGCACGCTTGCCCTTGAGCCGGAGGATTATCAATTGGACGCGCTGAGCAAACTCGAATTTTATCCGGGGATGTTTCAATATTTGGGGCGTATTGCCAAAGAATTGGATTATGAATTGGTGATGGTTACCAATCAAGATGGGTTGGGAACAGAGAGTTTTCCCGAAGACACCTTTTGGCCCACACACGATTTTATGCTTACGGCTTTAAAAAATGAGGGGATTGTCTTTGATGAAATTTTTATTGACAAAAGTCTGCCCGCTGACAATGCACCCACTCGCAAACCCAAAACAGGGATGCTCACTAAATATTTGGAGAATCCCGATTACGATTTGGCAAACTCCTTTGTAATTGGGGATCGTTTGAGCGATATGCAACTGGCGCAAAACCTTGGTTCAAAAGGCATCTGGCTACAAAACGACGATCGTTTAAGCGAAGAAATCGTAGCAGAACTAGCACCTAGTATTGCCATGCAAACGAATTCGTGGGAAGCGATTTACACGCTGTTAAAAGCCGGGGTACGCCGTGCAACGCACAAACGTAAAACCAACGAAACGGATATCGCTATCGAACTCAATTTAGATGGTACTGGGAAAAGTACCATTAACACGGGTATTGCCTTTTTTGATCATATGCTAGACCAGTTGGCGCGCCACGGAGGCGTAGATTTGATCCTTAGCTGCAAAGGCGATTTGGAGGTGGACGAGCACCACACTATTGAAGATACTGCCATTGCTTTGGGCGAAACCTTTGCCATGGCGTTAGGAAATAAATTAGGTATAGAACGCTATGGATTTTGTTTGCCCATGGACGATTGTTTGGCGCAAGTGGCGATTGACTTTGGCGGTCGGGCGTGGTTGATGTGGGACGCTAAATTTAAGCGAGAACTCATTGGCAAAATGCCCACCGAAATGTTTTTCCACTTCTTTAAATCCTTTGCCGATGGGGCGAAAGCCAACCTAAATATCAAAGCTGAAGGGCATAACGAGCACCACAAAATTGAGGCAATATTTAAGGCTTTTGCAAAAGCCATTAAAGCCGCTATCAAGCGGGATGCTGAAAAATTGGTTTTACCCTCAACCAAAGGGCAGTTATGAAGGTAGTCATCATTGATTATGGGGCTGGAAATATCCAAAGCATTCGCTTTGCCTTGGAGCGTTTGGGCGCAACTGCGGTGTTAAGCCATGATGTGGATGAAATCCAACAGGCTTCCCATGTGATTTTCCCCGGGGTGGGCGAGGCGAGCTCTGCCATGAAAAAACTTCGTGCCACAGGACTAGATGCGCTTATTCCTACCTTAACCCAACCCGTTTTAGGGATTTGTTTGGGCATGCAACTCATGTGCAACCACACCGAAGAGGGCGATACCGAAGGGCTGAAGATTTTTGACACCGATGTGGTGCGCTTTACCACGGAACTAAACGTACCCCATATGGGTTGGAATACCGTGGAAGGGAGTGGCGTTTTGTTTAAGGGCATTTCCCAGAACAGCCATTTTTATTTGGTGCATAGTTTTTATGCGCAACCCAATGGCAACACCGTGGGGCGTTGCGAATATAGCGTTCCTTTTGCGGCAGCCTTGGCGAAAGATAATT